>JBBQIO010000319.1:0-5205 GCA_038325015.1 Polyangia bacterium | reverse complement strand
ATAGGGCCGACTCCGAGAGCGAGGCGTAAAAGGCCGAGGGCGAAAGTGCATAGTAAATGTTCACGCCCGGCGCGTGCGAATCGATCGATTTGGCGGCCACCGAGATGCGCACCACATGCGTCCCTTTGTGCACGCTAAAGGGCTCCCACTGCACAATCCCCGGAGCGGCATCGCTCACCAGCTTGCGCGCGGCGGCCAAGAACAGCGCCGCTCCAGCGACCGCGCGAATCCCGATCCCGACATAGACCGGCAGACGCACCAGCTCGCTCAGCTCGTCTTCGCGTGAGGTTTCTGCGGACGACGGCGGCTCCAGGTCGCGCGCCATCGACCGGCGGGCGGCGACCGCCACCGGCGAGCGGTCTTCGACCCCGAGGAGCGCCCAATCGCCGAGCCAGTCGATGCTGATGCGATTTTGAAATACACCCGAGCTCATCTGGCTCAGCTCGCGGCGCAGCCCGGCGTTCTTGCCGATGCCGACCAGCCAGCGCAGTCCGCGCCCGAGCTCGGGCACCGTGACGCGCGCATCGCCGGCCATCTCGATCACCTTGCGATAGTCCGTGCCATCGATGAGCGGCAGCACGCGCACGTCCGCGGTCAGCCGCGTCTCGGTCACCTTGCCGGTCGGCGGCACGACCAGGATGCGCAGCGCGATCGGATCGATGTAGGCGCGCCAGTAGCTCTGGTACGAGTGCGCGAAAAATTCGTAGCCCGCTTTTTCATCCGCGGTCACCATCGTCGGCGGCGGAAGATCGACGAGCGGCGTGAGCGCCCCGGGTGACCCCCACTTGGAGCGCACCGGCGAGCCGATGTCGAACCCGATGGGCGCGCCATCGGGCGTGGCCAAGTCCCCCGGCAAAAGGTAGCCGGCGGCAATGAGCTCCTTGGTGTCGCGTGCACTCTTGCCTTCGAGCCAGCCATAAAGCAGGGCCGCGTACCCCGGACGGCTGAGCGCCGCCAACGCCAGCTGTCGTCGTGCTTCGAGGATTTTTTGCTTGGGACCGACGACGCTGGCGACGAATCGATCGCCGAAAAAGCCGAGCGCATCGGCGCGGGTGGCTGCGTCGCGCGCCAGCATGTAGCGAAAATCGGGCTCGTCGGACAGTCGTGCGGACTTGCCCTTGGCGGCAGCCAAAACGCGCGCGATGGCGCCGGCGCTGTTGGACACCAGCTCGAGATCTCCGACGGTGGCGCGCTGCTGACGGACCGCCCCGTCAGCGCTACGCCGGCTGTGCACAGTGACTCCATCGATCATCTGGTCCGAATCGGTCATCGCGCCATGCGCCGCCACGTAGCCGCGTGTTGCCGACTCGAGCGCGGCGTCGAACAGGAGCTTGCTCTTGACGCTAAAAAGCAGGGTCAGATCGCTGCCCTCGCGAAAATAGGGATCGCTGCCCACCACCGCCAGCTGCCCCACGACGCTGGTCCCCAAGGAGCGCGCCAACGGGCCGCGCGACAGTCCGAGCATGGTCAGATAGCGGTCGGCCAGATGGCGGTCCTCGGCGCGCGAATCGAGCACGTTGGTAATCGGTGTCGCCCACGCGTCCAGCTGATCGATCAGCCGAAACAGGATCGACAAGTCGGTAAAACGGAGAAAATAGAAGTCGGCGGGAGCACTCTTGGCGAGTGGCTCGACCGGGACCGGAGCGCCCAGCGCGGTGAGCATCCGAGCGAACGGATGGTCGGCCAGCTCGGGGCCTTTGAGCGACGACAGCGCAACCGACGGCCGATCGCTCTTGGCGAAGGTCCAAAGCGGCCGGTCGTTTTGCAGCGCCTCCTGGATCGAGGCGGCGCCGGTGGTCGTCTCCATCAGCGTCGCGATCTCGTTTTCGGCCGGGCGGCGCGGGCGGGCGCGTTGCGCGTCGACGTCTGGCGACGTTCGGCTTTGCAGCGTGGCCAACGCGCCGGCTCGGCTGTGAGCGAAGGCGTAAAACGGGCTTTCGTAGCGATGGCGCTCGAATAGATCGGCCGCGGCTTTCCAGTAACGCGCCGGCAAGCCGGCGTCGCCTTTTTGCTCGGCGTCGACCACGGCAAACATTGTATGGAGGCCACCGCGCGGCGATTGTGGGTCGTACAGATCGCCGGCCAGCGGCTTGCCCGCATCGGTCGCCGGACGGCGAATCCATAGGCGCGGTCCGTCACCGCCGGGGTTGGCCATGAAGCCAATGGGATGGAGTGCACCAACCGTGCGCGAAAAATCGACCTGCGTCGACAACGAGACGGTGTTCGGCTCGCCGACCTCGACGCACAAGAGCTCGTGATGCGCATCGACGAAGCGCGCCAGCACCTTGGCCTTGGCCGGCGATGCGGCCTCTTGCATCTTGGCGACGGCGGTGCGCAAGCGCGGCATCGGCGGATCCGGTGGGTCGGAGGGCGGCGCTGCCCATGCCACACCGGCACACGAACACAGCAGGAGCAGAGGTGCACAGAACCGACTCGCCACGACAGGCATGCGCGACACCGTATCACTGTTTGACCGAGAGACCCGCCAGGCCGGCCGGTGCCGGAGTACACTCTTTCCACCAATTTTTCCAACGGGGGGATTGCACATGAACAGAATCGCAATGGCTGGAGCGTGCGGACTTCTGCTGCTCGCCGGCAGCGCGCGCGCCGCGGACTATGGAATGGCCGATCTGCAGGCGCTCGAAAAGCAGGGCTCCTGGGAGGAGCTGGTGCAGCACCTGAGCGACATTCCACCGTCGAAGCGCGATGCCGCGTGGCAGGGGCTGGCCGAGCGCTCGAGCAGCAGCTACATCGCCAGCGTCCCCATCACCGACGAGCAGCCCGAGACGGTGTTCGGCGTGATGGACCGGCTGTTGACGCGCTTTCCGCAGCTCAAGCAATCGCGCGCCTTCATGGCCAAGCGCGCCGAGGTCGGGCTCAAGGCCTTTCGCTACAGCTACGGACGATATCGCCACAGCTCCGGCGATGATCCCTGGATCGACCTCATCAAGGCGTTCATCGCAGTCGATACTCTGGATGCGGACCTGCCGCAGCGCGCCGGCGAGCTGGTGACCAGCCGCTTGGTTGCGCAGTGTGGCTGGCCCTTTTTCAAGCAGCAGCTCGACAAGACCGGCACGGCGATCTGCAAGAACAAGGAGTTCAAGCGGTCGATCGTCGCCGCGTTCGTCGAGGGCGATTGGCCGGAGCAGATTCTCGATGTGGCCGACAACAAATGCTGGGGCGACGTCAAAGATGCATTGATCGCCGAGCTGGAGGGCAAGCCGACTAAGCCGTTCAAAAAGGTGATCTGTCCGCTGCTCAAAAAGAAGGGTGCGCTGCCCGCGGCCGACGTCGAGCGCTGCGCACCGCCGCCGCAGCAGTAGGAGGTGGCGCGCATGATTTCGTGGCTGACCATGCTGCTGTTTTTCGGGCTCGGCGCAGCCCCGCCCGATATTGCCGGGATCTGGGAAGGCGCGCTGGCGGTGGGTGGAGCGATGTCGCTCCGGCTCGTGCTTCACGTCGCGCACAACGGTAGCGCTATCGGCGCCACCCTCGACAGTCCCGATCAGGGGGCCCAGGGGATCCCCGTGGCGAGCGCGAGCTTCGATGGTCATGCGCTGACGCTGGAGATGACGGCGCTGCACGCGCACTACCAAGGTGTGCTCGACGCCGACGGAGCGCATGTGACGGGCACGTTCACGCAAAACGGGATCGCGCTGCCGCTGGCACTGCATCGGGTCAATGGTGCACCGCCCGCCGTGGCTCGACCGCAGACTCCCAAGCCGCCGTTTCCCTACGATGCGGTCGACGTGGTCGTGCCGGTCGACGGCACGGTGCGCCTGGCCGGGACGCTGACCACGCCCCATGGACCGGGACCGTTTGCCGCGGTCGTCCTCTTGACCGGCTCGGGTGCGCAGGACCGCGACGAGACGATCTTTGCGCACAAACCGTTTTTCGTGCTCGCCGATCATTTTACCCGTCAGGGCATCGCGGTCTTGCGGCTCGACGATCGCGGCGTGGGCAAGTCGACCGGCGACTTCAAGACGGCGACGACCTACGACTTCGTCAAGGATGCCGCGGCGGCGGTGGCATTTGTCAAAGCGCGGCCCGAGATCGACGCGCACCGCATCGGGTTACTCGGCCATTCCGAAGGCGCGATCGTGGCGCCGCTGCTGGCGGCTCAGACCAAAGATGTGGCATTTGTCGTGCTGCTCGGCGCGCCGGCGCTGACCGGCGAACAGATCATTCAGCTGCAAGGCGCGCGCATTGCAGAAGCGATGGGAGCCAAGCCCGCCGACATCACGGCGGCGACCGCGCAGCGCGCCGAGCTGTTCGCGGTCGTCAAAGCGGAGAGGGATCCGGCGGTGGCCCAACAAAAACTGCGCGCGATTTTTGCGCGTACGCCCGCGGGGTCGAAGCTGGCAATGCCGGACGGCGATCAGTCGACGAATGTTCAGCTCATGCTGTCACCGTGGTTTCGCGCGTTCTTGACCTTGGACCCGCGGCCGGCGCTGGCCAAGCTGCGTATTCCCACGCTGGCGTTGATTGGTGAGCACGATCTACAGGTGCCGCCCAAAGAGAATCTGCCGGAGCTGCGCAAGGCGCTGGCCCACGATCCCAAGGCGACGATTCAAGAGGTGGCGGGCGTAAATCACCTGTTTCAGACCAGCAAAACCGGCCTACCGACTCAATACAGCCAAATCGAAGAGACCTTCGCACCCGCCGCACTCAAGACGATTACCGACTGGTTAGTCGCAACTACCAAGTAGCGCTCACGATCGATGGGCCGACGTTCGACAATCGAGGGCCGAATGGCCGAATGGCCGAGTGTGACGGGTGGCCATTAGCCTTCTTAAACTTCCCCAAAGCCGGAACGGCGCGATCACCCGTAACGGGTGGCACGCGGGAGGGGCCCGACGGAGGAGCGCAGCCCCGTCTGCGGGGCGAGAACCGGACGGCGGGAGGGCGCCACGCGTGACAGGACCCGTGGCCCGTAAATCGTCGCGTAGCCGTTCGGCAACGCACGACATCCAACTTTCATTTGCCGAAGGCCGACTTGCCGAAGCATGACGGGTGGCCATACGCCTTCTTAAACCTTCCCCAAAGCCACACGGCGTGATCACCGTAACGGGTGGCACGCGGGAGGGGCCCGAACGGAGGAGCGCAGCCCCGTCTGCGGGGCGAGAACCGGACGGCGGGAGGGCGCCACGCGTGACAGGACCCGTGGCCCGTAAATCGTCGCGTAGCCGTTCGGCAACGCACGAC
>JBBQIO010000318.1:0-5231 GCA_038325015.1 Polyangia bacterium | reverse complement strand
CGGGCGGGGGCGGCGCGCCGGCCATCGGCTTCGGCACGCCCCGCTGGCTCGACGAAACACGGCTCGTGCTGCAGCAATCCACGGCCGCGCCCTACAGCTTTCAAAGTGGCCTCTATGTCTGGGACGTGACGCCATGAAGCGCCCATCTCTGCTCGTCGCGCTGCTCGTCGTCGCCGGCTGCCGCTCGCAATTTCCCGGCGCCAGCCTGAGCGGTCGCGTCGTGGTGCGCGGCCAGAGCGCGCTCGCCGGGATCACTGTCAGCGCCGTCGGTCCCCAGACCGCAACGACCGAGACCAATGCCGAGGGCCGCTACGCAATCGACAACTTGGTCGACGGCACCTACGTCATCTCGGCGGTGGCGCCGGCCACCGTCGAGGCCAGTGCGACCGACGAGGTGGTGGCGGCCGGCCCGGTCACGGTGCCCGACCTCACGTTGACACCGGCCGGACGTTTGCACGGCCGCGCCACTAAGGGCGGCGCCGCGACGGGCAATAGCGGAATCTTGGTCAGCCTCGGCGGCAGCGGTGCTGTGGCAGCCACCTCGGACGAGGGCGAGTATCACCTCGACCTGGTTCCGGTCGGCAGCTACACCCTGCGTGCCGTCACCGACGGCTTCTTGCCGGCGTCGGTCTCGCGACAGCGCGTGGAGTGGAATGGGGACACGACCATCCCCGAGATGGATCTGGTGGTCATTCCAAATCGCGGCGCGCTCAGCCTGCGCGGCACGGCGCTCCTGTACGGTCAGACGAATCATGCCGGCACGCGAGTGACCCTGGTCGGTACCGGCTTGACCGCGCTCACGGCGGCCGATGGAAGCTGGCAGATCGCCGGCGTCGCCGAGGGAAGCTACGCGCTGCAATTCGCCAACGGCGACTATCAGGAGAGCGTGCCGGAGGTCCTGGCGCTCGCCGGATCGACCGGGCTCGTGCTCGACGGATCGCCCTACCCACTGTCTCAGTCGCCCCTGACGCTATACCGGCCGCGACGGATCGCCAGCGTGCAGGGGGGCTCGGGCTCGCTCGGCCTTGCGATCTCCACCGACGGCCGGCGGGCGCTGTACATCGAACCGGCAGCGAGCACGCTATGGGTCGCGGCCATCGACGGCTCGGGGACGATCCTCGTCGCCGATGAGCCGGTCGACGGCGCAGCGATCACGCCCGACGGGTTGACCGTCGCATATGTCACCAATAAGCGCCTGCAGGTCGTGCCGACCAGAGGCGGCCCCAGCACGCTCTTGGCCACCGGGGTCTTTTCGGTCGACAACCTGATCTCGCCCGACGGCAAATCGATCGCCTATATCGCGACCTCGCCGACCACTGGTCTCGCCCAGCTGGTGGTCAACGCCATCGGCGGTGGTGCCGCCAAGGTTCTTCCCGGCCAGTTCTACGACGGTCTGCGGTGGAGCGGCGACGGTACGCGGCTGTTCTATCGCACCGCAGGGGTGTGGCCGTCCGACACCGCGACGGTGAATCTGTACACCATCGCGACAGACACCTCGGTGACGATTGCGACCAGCGCCCACGCTCCCGTCCTATCCCACGATGGTCGCCGCGCCATTGTGGTCGGCAACTACTACGAAAACGGCGAGACCTACAACGGCACTCTTTTGGGCATCGATTTGACGACTGGCACCGTGACCACCCTCGCGTCCGGTGTCTATGATGCCTCGTTCGTCGGCGACGACCGCGTCGTCTACCGTTCGGTCAACGGCGCCGACAACGGCACCACCCGCTTGTCGTGGGTGTCCATTGCCGGCGGGGCGAGTACCCAGTACACGACGGACGACAACTGGTATGTCGTGTCGACCGACCAGAGCACACTGCTCTATAGCGCCTGCGCCAATGGCGGCTGCAGTCTGTACGTGCGGCCCCCGTTCAGCGGCAGTCCGATGCGGCTGGCCGACGGCGCCTCTTCGATCGGGCTGTCGGGCGACGGTTCCGAGGTGTTGTACAGGACCACCCAAGAGGATGTGGGTCCGTGGCGCCTCATTTCCTCGAGCGGCGGAGCGGGCCTCGAGATCGACGCGCGCATCGACGAGTGGTATTTTTCCGTCGACGACTCCCATTTTCTGTACGCCGGCTGGGACGACGCCGACCGAGCCTTTCGGCTCACCGCACTGTCGATCGCCGACGGGACGAGCACGCTTTTGGGAGCCTACTTGCAGTTCCCGGTGATGGCGCCAGATCTGCGTCATCTGGCGTTGACCAGCCAGCCGCCGGGGGCCAGGGTCGCGCTGTCAGTGGTCGCGCTCGACGGGTCACCGGCCAAGCCGCTGTACGACCTGGCGATCTCGCAGCAATGGACGAAGAGCAGTGTGCTCGTCGGGACCCGCTTCGGCGTGCTCGCGCCGTACCGTTTCCAAAACGGCATCTACGCATACGACCCCGCGTCGCGGTGATCGAGCTGCCGAGCCCGGCATTGGCCAGGCCGATCGGGGCGCGTCAGTAGAGCTTCTTCAGCGTCGCGTCTTGGTAGTAGCTCTGCAGGATCTGGCGATAGCTCTGGCCGGCCAGCGCGCGGCCGACTGCGCCCTGCTGACATAGACCGAGACCGTGGCCATAGCCGCCGCCGGTGGCGCTCGCGCTGTGCAACGCGCCGCCCTGGCGCACGACGTCGAGCACGAACAGCGCACTCGGCAACATCCCCAGCGCCCGCCGCACGTCGAGCTCGCCGGTCACCATGCGCTGGCCCGTTTTGCCGACGATGCGCAGCCGCGCGATGCGTCCCGACGGCCCGCGCTGCTCGATGACGAGGTCGGTGATCGGGCCGAGGCCGGCGCGCGTCGACGCTGTGCCCAGGTCGATGGTTCGCTGCCAGCGGTGATTGGGGCCGGTGCGCCCGCCGAGGCGCGAGGGATCGCAGTAGGGCACGGGGCTCTTCTGAGTCAGCCAGGCACGGACCTGGTCGTCGCTGGGGATGGCGGCGGCGAGGCGCGCACCGGTTTCATCGTCGACGATGCCGCGCAACGACGGATCCGCGTCGCCGCCCCAGATGCGCTCGTTGTCCTCGGTGCGTCCGCCGCAGTCGGCGGAATAGACCGCGTCGACCAATGTGCCATCGGAGTGGACCAAGAGCTCGCCGCGCGTAGCCTGCACCGCGGCGCGGACGTGTGCATCTGCAGTCCCGGCGCCGGCGTACACCTGGCAGTGGGTCTTGTTGCATAGACGATAGGGGTCGCCGAAATGGCGCGTGCCAATCTTGGCCAAGAGTTCGTTGCGCGCCGCCACCGCTTGCGCCTTGAGCGCTTCGCTCGGAGCTCCGGCGCCGATCTCGGCCGGCAAGAGACCCTCGAGGAGTCGATCTTCGGGCACCGCGTTGACCACCAGGAGCTGGCCTTGATTGTCGAGCGTGGCGTAGAGCTGGCCGGCGTACGCGCGCGGCTCGGGCGCGGCCAAGGTCAAGGTCGCGTCGGGGCCGCCCGCCGCAAACCACAGGATGCCGTCGTTGGTCACGACGGTTCCTCGCTCGTCGGTGGCGACCACGCGTCCACGGGGCAGCCGCACGACTTCGCTATGCACCGAGGTGGCTATGCCGTAGCGCTCGGCGAGCTCTGCCGCGCGTCGCTTGGCGCTGTCGAGCGACGTCATCGGCGCCACCGTCACCAGATGACGCCGACCGTCGACGACTTGACCGCGCGCGCCGAACACCGTTCCGACGTCGAAGGTGCGCGGCGCAAAGCCGCGCGCACGCCAGCGGTTCAGCTCCGCCACAAGGTCAACTTTCGCGGGAGTCGCTCGGGCCGTCGCCGCAATCTCGGCCACGGTCACGTGATAGCGCAGCTCGGCGGGCTTGCCGTTTTGCACCTCGACCGTCCAGCGCTGACCGGCGCCGACCTCGGCGCCGCCCTGGCCGTCGGGCAGCACCCGCACGGCGCCAGTCTGCACTGAGATAACGGCGCGCGAGATGTGCTCGGCGACGCCGATCGGCACCAGCGGCAGCCCGTCGGTGGTCCAGCTGAACTGCGTCGAGTAAACGACGCGTAGCTTGTCGTCGGCCGACAGCTCGTCGGCTCGGCCGGCCAGGACGCAGATGAGGAATGCTGCGACGCAACATGCGCCGCCGTGCCGCCGGATCACGCCCGCAGCTCGGTCCTGGCGATGTAGCGGAGATTCAAAAAATTGATCGTGAAGTGCGCCGCGATCGGCGCCCCCAAATCCCCAAAGCGAATGTACAGAGCGCCGAACACCAGCCCGACGATAAACGACATGGCGGTCCACGGCAAAAAGCGCGCTTGCGGCCGGAAATGTAAAAGCGCAAACAGCAGCGCCGCCGGCACCAGCCCAGCGCTCGGCACCAACGCGCCGCGAAACGCCAGCTCCTCGGCAACCGACGACGTCGCGGCCAAGAGGAACATTTCGCGCGCGCTCAGCTCGTGGACGATCGAGTGAAACTCGCGATGCAGCGTGCGTGCCCAGTCGAGCCGATGCACCGCCCAGCGCGACAGCCACACGCCGACCAGCCCCAGCCCGAGGCCGCACAGCGGGCCCAAAAACAGCGCGTGCGCCGAGCTGGCAGGGTAGCGATAAAGATTGGTGTGGCCGTGGCGCGCTCCCCACGCGAAGGCCACCAGCGCCAGCACGCCATAGGTGGCGGTGACGACCATGCCGCGGGACAGACGGGGCGCGCGCGGCGTGGGGGCGAGTTGCACATCGTCGAGTATAGCGCCCCTCACCTGCGCTGGTTTGCGGTAAGAATGCGCTCATGAAGCCGCCCAGCACAGAATGGAAAGAGGTCATCGAGCCTGGCGAGGCCGAACGCTTCGAAAAATTGTCCGCCGAGATCGTCGCCATGCAGAAGCGAAAGACAGCCCAATACGGCAACGGCCGCGCGCTGCACCGAAAGCCGGTCGCTATCCTCGACGGACAGCTCGAAGTGCTCGGCAACCTGCCGCCCTACGCGGCGCACGGGGTGTTCGCCAAGCCTGGCACTTTTTCTGCGCGCGTCCGGCTGTCGAACGGCAGCATGAACCGCCAGTCCGACGCTACGCCGGACATCCGCGGCTTCGCCATCAAGATCCTCGGCGTCGACGGGCCGAGCGCGCTCGGCGAGGGGTCGGCCAAGAGTCAAGATCTGGTGCTCATCAACCACGAGGTCTTCGGCTTTGCCAAGGCCGAGCCATTCATCGCCCTGGTGCTGGCCGCGTCGCGCGGGCCGCTGGCGCTGATCGGCCATCTGTTCAAGACCTACGGGTTCGGCGGCGGGCTGCGCCATCTTAAGCAGCTGGTGCAGAT
>JBBQIO010000317.1:0-5238 GCA_038325015.1 Polyangia bacterium | reverse complement strand
GATGGTCATGATCTGGTGAGCGTACCGACGGGTCGCGACAAGATCAATCGACCTCGCCCTGGCGCACCGCTCGCGCGTAGGGTGCGAGCGTCGCGGGAGCGCTCTGTATGAATCGATCGAGCAGCGCCAGCACCGGCGCCTGTGCGTCGCTTGGCCCCAAGAGGCGCAGCACACGACCGAGGCCGACGAGGGCCGAGCGCTGCAGCGCTTTAGAGGAAACCCCGAGGAGCGACCCGAGGAGGGCGAGCACCGATGCGAGCTGCGCCGGTATCAGCGGATGCGACGGCCGGCGAAAGAAGAAGTCGAAAACCATCTGCACCGCCGGACTGTCGTCGAGCTGGTGGAGCTGCCGGGCGAACAGACCGGCGAGCGCGTTCCACAAGACCCGCGCGCGATAGACGTCGACGTCGGCGGAAAGCTCGGCCCATACCCACAACAGATTCCAGCGCGCCCGCTCCGGCAGCTGCAACCAATCTCCCTCGGCCGCACTGTCGATGAGCGCGCTGAACAGGACCTCCGAAGGCGCACCGTCGAGCAACGTGCAGGCGGCTTCGCTCAGCGCCGCGCGTTCGTGCAGCGCTCGCGTGTTATCGGAGAGGCGGTCGGGCATCGAGCAAGAGGCGCTGTAGATCATCCTGGCCCGAGAGAAATTCGGTGAACGATGCGCCCATGCGCGGACCGGACGCTTCGGCGTGGCGCGACCAGACCACGCAGGCCCGCGCCAGAACTCGTCGTCCCGACGGCAGCTCGAGCTCGAGCGCCAGCTCCGCCCCGGCGGAAAAGGGCACCGGTGCGCGCACGGAGAGCCCCCCCAACGACACGTCGTGCAGCCGCAAATAGACCGTGTGATCGCCTTGGGCGATCCAGCAGCGCACCGGCAAAGAACGACGCGGATGCCGCCGCTGCTCGCGCGACTTGTCGTCGTTTCCATCGCCGGCCGTCGGCGACACGATGCGCAGGCCGAACGCCGGAGTGATCATGGGACGCGATTTCCCGTGAAGCTCGCCGCCCCCACAGACGAGGTCCAGCTTCCGCCGCTCAGCTGGTCGATGCGCAGCACGTGTGAAGTATCGATCACGGTGGCCTGCCCCGACAAGGTCAAGTCGATCGGGTCGAGCGGCAATGGTCCTGGGCTCGGGCTCGGCTGCGGCGTTGCGCTCGGACTCGGGCTCGGACTCGAATTCGCGGGCGCGGCCGGAGTCTCCGGGCCGAACGCGTCGTCGAGGAGGGCTCCGAGGCTGACCACAGTGTTGGTGCACGCAGGCGCAACCGACCCGCTGCACGCAGTTTTGGCCGCCAGCCCCTGACACAGCAAATTCTCGACGGCAGCGCAACCCGTCATCCCACCCTTGGACGCGGCTGCGACGAACAGCTCCAGCAGCGGGCCGCTCTTGGGCGTGGTCAGCATTGCAAAGCGCGGCATCACGGCGACGGCGAAAAACGCGCTGCGCCACCAGTGTCCCAGATGAAGCGTGAAGCCGTGCGGGCCGATCACGAGCGTGCGTCCTTGGTTGGTCAGGGCGACCACGATGTCGCGCGCGTCGATGAAAGGCAGGCCGGTCTGCGTCAGGTCGGTCGCGGCCTGTGCGCCGTCGCTGGCACCCAGCGACAAGCGGGTCAGTGCGTGCTCAGCCAGAAGCAGCCCGCCGCCGCCGCTGGACACGGTCAAGATCGAGTCGAACGCGACGTTGCCGGTCAGCGAGTCGAGATCGGCGATCACGGCGGGCAACTGCAAAAGCGGCGCTCCCGGTGGCGAGAGGAGCGCTTGCAGCGACGCTTCAAGCGACGTCGTGCCCACGGCGGTCGTGCTCTTTCGGCAGCCGTTGGCGTCGACTGTGCCGCGCTCCGCGTCGAGCGCCACCACGGCCAGCGCGCTCAAGCGCGGAATGATCCCGTCGAGCAGGGTCTGAGCGAATCCGAACGAGCAATCGGACATGAGGTGCCACGCCGCGCTCGGGGCGCTCGGCTGGGTTGGCACGAACGTCGAGTGCAGCTGGTAGGTCCCGACCGCGTTGGCGAACACCGGTTCGAGTGGAACCGTGGTCGACAGGTCGTTGCCGGGCGCCAGAAGCCCGGTCGGTAGATCGATGCAGCCGTCGGCCACCAGATCGCCAGCGCGCGTGGCGCGCCCTTCGATGGCGTAGCTGCGGGCGATCAGGTTGATGAAGCTCAGCGTCGCCGCCGGTCCGGACGCCGACAGCGACTGCAGCGCGGCCGGTGCCCGCTCCAGTCCGCCCACCTCGGCGCATGTCATCCCGTCGTAGAGTCGCACCTCGAGCTCGGCCGCGGGCGACGGGCTGGGCGTCGCCGAGCTGGTCGGGTCGGCGAGCGAAACCGCGAGCGCGACGAACCGGAGCTGCGAGACGCCGACCGAAAAGTTGACGTCGGTGGCGTTGACCGCCGAGACGACCACGCTGAACTCGGTCTCGGCGGTGCCCGCGGTCAGGGTCATCTCGGCGACGCCGTTGGCGTCGGTCACGGCCTGTGAGGCCGACAGCGTCGAGCCGGCGGGATTGCCGAAGAAGCGAAAATGCACCGGCTGCCCCTTCATCGGGGTGTGGGCCGCATCGCTCAGGCGGTAGCTGACCCGGAGATTCGTCGCCGCGCCGTAGTGTAGACCGATCTGCGGTCCGGGCGGCGTCAGGATGGTCAAGAGCGGCGGCGGACCGCCGTCGGGCGGGTGCACGTTCATGACCGGCGGCGCCGAGCAGGAGAGCAGCAGCAGACCGGTCGCGGTCGCGATCAACAGCGGCAGTGTCAGCGCGCGCGTCAGCGCCAGGAGCATCCAGCGCGCCGACGGTGTTGCGCGTTCAGTCACCGACTTACGCTACCACGTAAAGGGCCGCCCCGAGGGCGGGCCGTAGTGCTATGCAAGGAGGCGATGAGCGAATTTACCCACCTCCATTTGCACAGCCAGTACAGCCTGCTCGACGGCGCCATCCGCCTCGCCGATCTGTTCAAGACGGTCAAGTCGTTCGGCATGGACTCGGTCGCGCTGACCGACCACGGCAACATGTACGGCATGGTCGACTTCTACAAAAAGGCCAAGGACGCGGGCGTGCGGCCCATCTTCGGCTGCGAGACCTATGTGTCGGCGACCACGCGCTTCGACAAGACCGAGCGCAAGAACTACCACCTCATCCTCTTGGCGCGTACCCAAGAGGGCTATCACAACCTGCAATATTTGAATTCGATGGGGTTTCTCGAGGGCTTTTATTACAACCCGCGCATCGACAAAGCGCTGCTCAAGGAGCGCTCGGCGGGGCTCATCGGCCTGTCAGCCTGTCTCGGCGGCGAGGTCGCGCAGACGTTGATGAAGCAGGGCTACGAACGGGCCAAAGAGGTTGCGCTCGAATACAAGTCGCTGTTCGAAGAGGGCAGCTTTTATCTCGAAGTGATGCCCAACGGACTCGACGAGCAGCTGCAAGTCAACGACGCCTGGAAGCGAATGGCGCGCGAGACCGGTCTACCGC
Source organism: Polyangia bacterium (assembly GCA_038325015.1). GTDB lineage: Bacteria > Myxococcota_A > Polyangia > Palsa-1104 > Palsa-1104 > JBBQIO01. The sequence goes on along the minus strand of JBBQIO010000317.1, from coordinate 1,765 downwards.
TGGTGGCGACTGGGGATTGCCACTACGTCAAGCGCGAGGACTGGAAGTCGCACAATATTTTGATGTGCATTCAGCAGGGCAAGACGCTCACCGACCCGGGGCGCCTCGAGCACACGCGGCCCGCTTATTACATTCAATCTCCCGAAGAATTTAATACCTACTTCAAAGACCTGCCCGAGGCGCTGGAGAACACCGTCGCCATCGCCAAACGCTGCAATGTCGAGCTCGACCTGGGCAAGACCTATTTGCCCAAGTACGGAGTTCCCGAAGGGCACGATCTCGATTCGTACGTTCGCAAGGTGGCTGCCGATGGCCTCGACCGTCGTTTCGGCGAGCTGCGCACGCGCAAGGTGAATTTCGATCCCGATCAGTATCGCGAGCGCCTGCGCATCGAGCTCGACGTCATCTGCAAGATGGGTTTCTCGGGCTATTTTTTGATCGTCTGGGACTTCATCAATTACGCCAAAGAAAAGGGCATCCCCGTCGGTCCGGGTCGCGGCTCGGGCGCCGGATCGATCGTCGCGTATTCGATGCGCATCACGGACTTGAATCCGATTCCGTACAATTTGCTGTTCGAGCGCTTCTTGAATCCGGAGCGCGTCTCGATGCCCGACTTCGACGTCGACTTCTGCATGAATCGGCGCGGCGAGGTCATCGAATACGTCATCCAAAAATACGGCAAAAACAACGTCGGGCAGATTGTCACGATGCATCAGCTCAAATCGCGCGGCGTCATCCGCGATATCGCGCGCGTGATGTCGATTCCCTATGGCGATGCCGACAAGGTGGCCAAGCTGGTGCCCGAGCCGGTGCAGGGCAAAGCGCCGACCATCGACGAGGCGCTCGCCGCCGAGCCCAAACTGCGCGAGCTCTACGCCGACGAAAAGGGGCCCTACAAAGAGCTCATCGACCACGCGCGCGCGCTCGAAGGGCTCAATCGGCACGCCGGCATGCACGCCGCCGGGGTGGTCATCGCGGAAAAGCCGCTGTGGGAGTACGTGCCGTGCTCGCGTGGACCGGACGGCGAAATCGTGTCGCAATTTGCCAAGGACGAGGTCGAGCAAGCCGGGCTGGTCAAGTTCGACTTCCTCGGCCTCAAGACGCTCACGGTCATCGACATCGCGCTCCGCTTGGTGCATCGCGAGCGTCCCGAGTTCGACATCGACGCCATCCGGCTCGACGACAAGGGCGTCTACGACATGATCGCCGCCGGCGACACGACCGGCGTGTTTCAGCTCGAATCCTCGGGCTTCAAGGAGCTGCTCAAGAAGCTGCGCCCGGACTGCTTCGAGGACATCATCGCCGCCGGCGCGCTCTATCGGCCGGGGCCGCTCGAAGGCGGCATGGTCGACGATTTCATCAAGCGGAAACATGGCCAGACGCGCGTCACCTACACGCATCCCGCGCTCGAACCTATCTTGAAGGACACCTACGGCGTCATCGTCTACCAAGAGCAGGTCATGCAGATCTCCTCTGCCTTGGCCGGCTACTCACTCGGACAGGCCGATCTTCTGCGCCGGGCTATGGGCAAGAAGAAGAAGTCCGAGATGGATAAGGAAAAGGCGAAGTTTTTAGCCGGCGCAGAAAAAAAGGCAATAGATACCAAGGTCGCCGACGACATCTTCGAGCTCATGTCCAAGTTCGCCGCCTACGGCTTCAACAAGTCGCACTCCGCTGCGTACGGGCTCGTCACCTACCAGACCGCCTATCTCAAGCGCTTCTTCCCCGAGGAGTTCATGGCGGGGCTCCTCACCTGCGACAAGGA
>JBBQIO010000316.1:0-5260 GCA_038325015.1 Polyangia bacterium | reverse complement strand
CACGCTGGACCCCCCTCGACGTACTCCGTCGCTGGCCCTCCACGCGCACAGCGGCACGCTGGGCAGCGCACACCGGTGCAGCCCCAGGAAATCGCCGCCGCCCGCGCCGACATAACCCCAAAAGACGGTGGTCACGAGGAGCACGTAGCCGAGCGGACGATTGCCTTTGTCCGAACGAACGAACACGCCGCCGACCGCGAGCAGCGGCAGCAGCCACAGGTGCTGCTCGAAGGCGAATCGCCGCAGGTAAAATCCGCCCTGCGCCCAGGTCGCCGCGCCGGCACCGCCGGAGGCTTTGATGTAGAACGTGTTGGGCAGCCACCAGCCGTAATACCAGTGGCGCCAGAGCAGATGCGGCACGATCAAAAGCAGCGCCGCCGCGCTCCAGCGCAGCAGCGCCAACGCATTGACCAGTGGGTTTCGCGGCACGAATACGATCAGCAGAAACAGCCCGCTGACCGCCAACAGCAGCACGCCTTCGGGCCGCGTCAGCGCCGACAGTCCGAACAGCGCCGCCGAGCCCATCGACGGTGGCCGCTGGTCGGCCAGGTCGCCGAGCAGCAGGACTGCACCGGCGGTGAAAAAGAAGGTGAACATTTGCGTCTCGAGCCCGCCCGAGGCCCAGCACGCGTAACCGGGCACCGCGGCCAAGATCAGCGCCGGCAGAGCATCCCAGCCGGCGGCGTCGGCCGTCGCTCCGGTGCCGCGTAGCCGAGCGCTGCCGCGCGCCAGCACCAGCATCGTCGCGATCGCACACAGCGCGCCGAGCAAGCGCGAGGTCCACTCCGGCAGCGCGCCCAGCTTTAACAAACCGGCCAGCGCGACGGTCCACAAAAAGTTGGTATAGCCCTCGACGCGCTCGCCCACGTTGAAGACCAGCTGGCCGTGCTGCGCCAGGTTGCGCGCGTAGACAAACGAGATGTAGGCGTCGTCGGTGACGAAGTTGAACCATGCGATGTGCAGCAGCAGTCCAATGATGGCCAGCGCCAAGAGCAGCGTTCGGGCAATACTCGGCGGCGAGGATGCGCGCTGGGAGCCAACCATGGGAGAAGTCTCCTACCATCGCCTCCGCCGACGAGCAACGCCCCCGCGTTGACGCTCCCTAAGCGGTCGGCCATATTGCCGGCGCTATGACCGACGTCGACGGCAAGACTACCGGCGCTCTGGCTGCCGCCGCGCGCGGCGCGCTGGTCGGCATGGTCGGCGGGCTCGTCGCTGGGGCCGCCGATTTCGGTGCGGCCTATGCACGCGCGGCGAGCTTCTTGCCGCACGGTCGGCTGCGGCTGCTCGGGTTCTTGTGCACGTTCTACGGCGCCACGTTCGCCGCAGCAGGCGCGCTCGTCGGGGTCATGGTCGTGCTGTTCGGTCGGGCCAGCGACCTCGGCCCATGGTGGCGATTGACGACGCGTGCCGATGCAGCCGATGCAGCCGACGGGGCGCGATTGTCGGCCTACGTCGTCGCTGCGCTTGGCCTGCTCGCTGGCGCTGGTGCGGTCCTGCACGTCGTCGTGTTGCGCGCGCTTCTCCTATTTCATCAGCCACTCTTGATCGCGGCGCTGGTCGCCGCGGCGGCCAACGGCCTGATCCTCGGCGGGGCCCTCCTCCTGTTTCCCTTGGCGCGACTCTTGTCATGGGTGCCGGTGCTGCGCAGCACCCGGCCGGTGCGCCTGCGGCCCGCGACGGCGACGGCGACTGTCCTCGTTTTCTTGGGTTTTGCCGTTGGCAGCGGAGCGGTGGGCCTGTTCGTGCGATCGCTCCTCGATCGTCCGCGCATGAGCAACCCATTGAGGGCGCTGAACGCTGGCCTGTGGTCGCCTGCGCTGCTCGCCGGCGGAATCGTCGTGGCGCTGCTGATGGTCCGAATCGTGCGATCCAAAGTCAGTCAGCCGACCTCGCCGCTCAAGCTCACCGCAGCGGCGCTGCTTGGCCTGGGCCTCCTGCCGCTTGGCTTTGTCGCCTATGGCTGGACGATCGTCCGCCAGCTCGACGGGCGGCCGTTTGCGGCCATCGGTGTCGCCGTCGGCACGGCGGTATTGGCGCTGCTCTTCGGCGTCGGCCGTTCGTTGCCCTCGCGTCCGCTCCTGGCGCGGCTCGCGGTCGCGCTGCTCCTGCCCGGCCTGCTGTTCAGTGGCGCGATGCGCTTGGCGCGCGCCGATCGCGTTCGCAAAGCGGCGCTCACGTTTACCGGGCTGAGCCCTCCGTTGGTGCTCGCTGCGCAAAAGGCCAGCGACTTCGACGGCGATGGCTATTCATCGCTGACCTCGCTGGGCGGCGGCGACTGCAACGACTTCGACGCGCGCATCCATCCTGGCGCCTTCGACTGGCCCGACGACGGGATCGATCAAGATTGCAACGGCTTCGACGCGACGATGCCGGCGGCGCACACGCGTAAAAAGTGGCCGCTACCGGCGACAGTCGCGCGCAATCCCAACGTCATGCTGATCACCATCGACGCGCTACGCGCCGATCATGTCGGCAGCTACGGCTACCCTCGGCCGACCTCCCCCAACCTCGACGCGCTGGCCGCCGAGTCCACCCGCTTTGCCCACGCCTGGTCGCACGCGCCATCGACGCGCTACTCGATGCCCGCGATCTTGAGCGGTCTCTATCCGCTCAACGTCGCCGTCGGCTCCCAGGCCGTGCACTGGCCGCAGCCGATCTTGCCGGAGAATCACCTGGTGGCTGAGATGATGAAGGAGCTCGGCTATTTCACCGGCGCCACAGTCTCCTACTACTATTTCGAGCGCGCCTGGGGTCTTGATCAAGGCTTCGACGACTATGATGATCATCTGAAATATCTGCACTCCGGCGCCGGGGTCGCCCCGTCGGAAACCCACGGTACGTCGGCACGTGAATTGGCCGACCTCGATATCGCGTTCATTCAAAAACATCAGGCCGAGAAGTTCTTCCTGTGGACTCATTACTACGATACCCACTTTGATTTCATGCGCCACGCCGAGCCCGAAACTCACTTTGGTAATCAAGAGGTCGACGTCTACGACGGCGAGATTCGCTTCACCGACATTCATCTGGGGCGCGTTTTCGCCGAGCTGAAAAAGGCCGGCCTATGGGACAAGACGATCATCATCGTGACCGCCGATCACGGCGACGGCTTTGGCGAGCACGGCATCCCCAAGGACAAGCGCCACGGCTATCACCTGTACAAGAACGAGACCTCGGTGCCGCTGCTCATCCACGTCCCGGGATTGCCGGCGCGCGTCGTTGACGAGCCGGTCGGCCACATCGACATCGTGCCGACGCTCCTCGATCTGCTCGATGTCGCCGACGGAAAGGAGCCGCAACTGATGGGCGAGTCGCTGCTCGGCCTGATGACCGGCACACAGAGCGAGCCCGACCGCCACGTCTTTCAAGAGGTCGACTACGAAGGGCCGACCGAGCGCCGCGCCGTCGTCAACCACGACTGGCACTACATCAAGAACGTGATCCCCGACGCCACCGCCGAGCTCTATCACCTGACGACCGACCCGCTCGAAGAGCACGATCTTTCGGGGGACGGCGAGGCAGAGGAGCAAAAACTGCGAGCACAGCTGGCCGTGTGGATGGACGCGATCAATATGCCGCGCGATTTTGCTCGACGAGTGACCGGCAATTTGGCGTCGCATGTGCTGCCGTTCGCGCAGCCACTGGGCGACCAGATCGGCACGTCGATTGCGCTCGACGGCGTCACCATCGGCAAGCCGTCGATTGCGCGCGCCGAGCCGCTGACGCTCGACCTAGTCATGCACGGTTTGGGCACCGTGCCGTCGGGCTGGCGCCTGTTCACCCACGTCGTCGGCGCCAACGGCCGCCTGATGAACGCCGACCATGAGCCGCTCGAAGGATTCTTTCCCGTCGGTGAGCTGCATGCCAATCAATGGCTGCGCGATCACATGAGCATCACCTTGCCGCGCGATTGGCCGCTCGGCCCGACGACCGTCGAGATGGGTTTGTGGCGCGGCGGTGCACGCGCACCGACGACGGGTAGCCACGCTGCGACCGACAATGTGCGCATCGCGACGGTGACGGTCACGCCATGAAGATCGCCTTACGCGCGACGCTCGCGCTGTGTCTCGCCGTCAGTCTGATCGCGATCGGCGCGCTCGCCTGGGTGCTGATTGCGCGCGTGCCCTACCCGTACGACCTCGAGTGGATGGAGGGCGGGCAGCTGTGCCACGCGCTGCGCATCGCCGAGCACGCCCCGCTCTATGCACCGCCGTCGGTCGATTTCATTCCCTATCTGTACACGCCGCTCTATCCGGCGCTGCTTGCCGCGCTCGCGCCCGTCGTCAAGGTCGGCTACCTGGTCGGGCGGCTGGTCTCGCTCGCCGGCTTTTTGCTCGCAGTCAGCTGCGCGTTCGCATTCGTGCGGCGTGAGACGGGTTCGATCGTCGCCGCGTTCGCCACCGTCGCAATCGTTGCCGCGGCCTACGTCCCGACTGGCGCGTGGTATGAGCTCGCGCGGCCCGATTCGCTGTTTCTCGGCCTCGTGGCGGCGGCGTTCGTCGTCGGTTGGTGGGGCCGCGATAGCCATGTGCGCGTCGCTTTGAGTGCGCTCTTGATGGTCGCTGCGTTCTTGACCAAGCAGACCGCAGCGCCGTTGATGGCCGCGCTCGGCGTCGTGTATGTCGTTGCCGATTGGAAAAAGGCGCTGACCTACGCCGGCGTTCTGGCGCTGTGCGGCGTGCCGGCTCTCTATTATCTCAATCGCGCGACCGGGGGCTGGTTCTGGACCTACGTATTCGTGCTGCACCAGAAGCACGAGTTTTACGCCGCGCGCGCCTTTGTCACCACACCGATGCTACTGGCATTGATCGTCGGGCCGGCGCTGCTCTTGATTCCATGGGCTGCGCTCGTCGCCGTCGGTGCCGAGCGAAAGGCGCTGGCCTTCGCCGTGTGGATTGCGCTGGCCTGCGCGGGGGTCGCTTGCGTCGGCTTCGGCACGCAGTGGGCGCACATCAACGCGTTCATTCCCGGCGTTTTCGGCCTCGCGCTGGCCATCGGAACCGCAGCTGGCATCCTGCTTTCACGCGTCAATGTCGCCGCTGTGATCACGCCGCTGTTTTTGATCGGAACCATTGTGCTTGCACCCGGTGCCGCTGAGCGGCTGGCATGGCGGCTCGTACCTCACGTGTGGACGACGACGCCCGATGTCGGTTACGACCTGCGTCGATTGATGCCCAGCGCGCACGACCGTGCCCTCAATCGCGCGCTCATCGAGCAGCTGCGCGACGCCAACGGAGACGTGCTCATTCCATTTCAT
>JBBQIO010000315.1:0-5261 GCA_038325015.1 Polyangia bacterium | reverse complement strand
AGCGCGCCGCCCCCGAGATCCGCGAGCTGAATCGGCAGCACCGACGGCGGCCGATCGACTGGACCGGCCTGACCGAGCACCCCGGCGAGCGCCAGATAATTGAGGTCGTGTCCGGCGCGCTCGCGCAAAGGCCCGGTCTGGCCGTAGCCCGAGATGGAGCACAAAACGATCGCCGGATTGATCGCCGACAGCGCCTCCCAGCCCACCCCCAATCGATCGAGCACGCCGGGTCGAAAGCTCTCGACCACAACATCGTACAGCCCAGCGAGCGCCAGCAGCGCCGCTTTGCCCTCGGGATTTTTCAGGTCCAGACAGATCGACCGCTTGTCCCGGTTGAGCGACAAGAAGCGCGCCGACGTCCCGTCGACAAACGGCGGAAACGCGCGCAGATAGTCGCCGACGTGCGGGTCCTCGACCTTGTCCACCTGCGCGCCCAGATCCGACAAGACCAGCGTGCAAAACGGCCCTGGCAAAAGACGCGACAGGTCAAGCACCCGCACGCCGTCCAAAGGACGAACGTCGACTGACATTGCTCACCTCTGTGCAGGAAAAAAGCGCGGCCGAAGCCGCGCGAGGGACAGCTACGCCTGCATCGAGAACAGCTTCTGCAGCTTGGTGGCGAGCATCGGGTCGCCGGAGACTTTGAGCTTGCCCTGGAAGTAGAGCTGCATGCCAAGCGCGGGGTTCGCGAGCATGCTCTTGAAGTCGGCGTGCGCGACTTCAATCGTGCACTGCGCAGCGGCGTGCACGCCCTTTTCGCAGGTTGGCGGCGTGGCGGCGAGATCGACCGTCCACTCACCGCCATCTTCGCCGGTCACCTTGAACAGGTAGACGGCGTTGATCTCTTTGGCCTTGTCGGGATGAGCGGCCAGCGCTGCGGGGACTTGCACGTCGAAAAGCTCGGCTGCCGACTCGGGAACTTTTGCCATGGGAGGCTCCTTGGTAAAACTGAGTGGTCATTCAGTCGCCGCGTTTTCGTACTCCCGGGGCCACTTGGTGTCAAGGTTGGCGGCGCACTCTTTGCCGTCGACGTCCTTCGTGTACGCTCGGGCGCATGGCGCGCATTCTGTGTCCGCTGCCCGACCGCGACTTCGACGTGACCGAAGTGGCGGTTCCTTGGCAGCTTTTGCGACGGGCCGGACACGACGTTGTGTTCGCCACCGAGGCGGGCGCCCAACCGGCCGCCGACCCACGGCTCCTGACCGGTGTGCTGTTCGGCAAGCTCGGTGCCGAACCAGAGCCGATCGCGTTCTATCGCGAGCTCGAAGTCGCGCCCGAATTCGTCATTCCGAAGAGCTGGGCAAGCCTCAACGTCGCCGCCTACGACGCGCTACTTTTGCCCGGCGGGCACGCGCCCGGCATGCGGCAGTATCTCGGTAGCGCGCTCCTGCAGGACCAGGTTGCCGCCTTCTGGAAACTCGGCCGCCCCGTCGCTGCCATCTGTCACGGTGTGCTGCTGCTGGCGCGCGCCAAGGTCGGCGAGCGGTCGGTGCTGCACGGCATGCGCACGACGTGCCTGCCCAAGTACATGGAGCGCACCGCCTACTGGCTGACGGCGTGGAAGCTCGGGCGCTACTACCGCACCTATCCGGCGTACGTCGAAGAGGAGGTGCGCGCGGCGCTGGCCCAGCCGAGCGATTTTGTCCGCGGCCCGCGCGAGCTCACCGCGCGTGGAACCGACACCGACGACAACCCTGCGTTCATCGTCGAGGACGGGCGCTATGTGTCGGCGCGTTGGCCGGGCGACGCATATCTGTTTGCCAAGCGGTTGATCGGACGGCTGCCGGGTTGACCAGGCCCGACGGCTACTTTTTCTTGGGCAAACCGGCGGCCGCCATCCGCTGCCGCTTCTTCTCGGCGTAACCCTCGATGTGCACCTGCTCGGTGCGAGTCAGCGCCAGCGCGCCCGCGGGGACGTCGCGATGCACCGTCGTACCGGCGGCTACCACCGCGCCTTTGCCGACGCGCACCGGCGCAACCAGCTGCGTATCCGATCCGATGAACGCGCCTTCTTCGATAATTGTCTGATATTTGTCGTATCCATCATAATTGCAGGTGATGGTTCCGCAGCCGACATTGACCCCGGCACCGATGTCCGCGTCGCCCAGGTAGCTCAGGTGGTTGGCCTTGGCGCCTTTGCCGAGTCGGGTCTTTTTGGTCTCGACGAAGTTGCCCAAATGCACTCCCTCTTCGAGAACGGACCCGGGGCGGAGGTGCGCGAACGGCCCCAGCTCCGCACGATCTCCGATGGTGCTCTCGGTGATTACGCAATACGGTTTGATGCGCACGCCGTCGCCCACCACCGAGTCGACCAGCACCACTCCGCGCGCGATCTTGCAGCCCTGGCCGACCCGCGTCGTGCCGCGCAGCTCAACGCCTGGGCCGAGCTCGCTGTCCGCACCGACGGTCACGCCGGGCTCAACGATCACGCTCTCGGGCGCGACGATCGTCACGCCGCCGTGCATCAGCGCGCGCACCAGCCTCCAGCGCATGATCGCGTCGGCGCGCGACAGCTCGACGCGATCGTTGATGCCCATCACCTCTTCGGCCGACGCCTCCACGACCACCACCTTGAGCCGCTCGGCGGCGCGCGCGACCACGTCGGTCAGGTACAGCTCACCCTGCGCATTGTTCGGCCGTACCAGCGCCAGCGACTCGAACAGGAATTTCGCCGGCACGCAGTAGATCCCCGAATTGCATTCGCTGATCTTGCACTCCTCGGGTGTGCAGTCACGCTCCTCGACAATGCGCAGCACTTGGCCGACGCCGTCGCGGACGATGCGCCCGTAGCCGCGCGGATCGGCCTGCTGCAAGGTCACGAACGCCAGCGTGTCGTCGGCCGATACCTCGACCAGCCGGCGCACCGTGGCCTCGGTCAAGAGCGGCACGTCGCCGCACAAGATCAGCACGCTGCCGGCAAAATCGGCGAGCTGCGGCGCCGCCTGGAGCACGGCGTGACCAGTGCCACGCTGCTCCGGTTGCAGGGCGACGTCGACCGCGCCGGCACCGAATCGCGCCTCGATCGCGGCCTGGACCGCATTGGCCTGATGCCCGAGCACACACACGATGCGCTCGGCGCCGACCGCGCGCGCGAGACCCACAGGATATTCGATCATTGCGCGCCCAGCGACGGCGTGCAGCACTTTGGCGCGGCTCGATTTCATGCGCGTGCCCAGACCGGCGGCGAGGATGCAGGTGGCGAGCTTCATGGTGGTCAAGAGAGTAGCGACGGTCGCGGCGGATGTCTCGTGTGGCGCGAGGGGCGTGACGCGCGGCGCCATGTTTCTCGACGGCAATGCGCCCGTTTTTCGTTGCGCCGCGCCCAGCTCCTCGGCTACACCGATCCCATGCCCCACCCGTCGAAGCTCAAGCCCGTGGACACCATCTGGCTGGACGGCAAGCTGGTACCGTTCGATCAGGCACAGGTTCACGTCCTGACGCACACGCTGCACTACGGCCTCGGCGCATTCGAGGGCATCCGCTGCTACCGCCGCGTCGAGGGCGGCGGCGCGGTGTTCCGCCTCGCCGAGCACATCGATCGACTGTTCGACTCGTGCAAGATCTGCACGATCGACATTCCTTTTACACGCCAGCAGCTGGTGCAGGCCTGCCTCGATACGCTGCGCGCCAACAAAATGACCGAGGCCTATCTGCGTCCGCTGGTCTTTTTGGGCGACGGCGCGCTCGGCCTCGGCAACCTGGAAAATCCGGTGCGCGTGATGATTGCGGTCTACGAATGGGGCGCCTACCTCGGCGACGAAGGGCTTCGTCGCGGCATCCGCGCCAAGATTTCGTCGTTCACGCGTGGGGCGCTCAATTCTTCGATGTCCAAGGGCAAGATCTGCGGCCAGTACGTCAACTCGGTGCTAGCCAAGCGCGAGGCGATGAAGAGCGGCTACGACGAAGCGATTCTTCTCGACGGCCAAGGGCTGGTGGCCGAGGCCTCGGGCGAGAACATCTTCATGGTCAAGCGCGGACGCCTGAAGACGCCACCCTTGCGCTCGGCGATCTTGGAGGGCATCACGCGAGACACCGTCCTGCGGCTCGCGAGCGAGCTCGGGATTGCCGTCGAGGAGTCGACCTTTGCGCGCGACGAGCTCTATCTGGCCGACGAGATCTTCTTGAGCGGAACTGCGGCCGAGCTGACGCCGGTGTCCGAGGTTGACGATCGGCGTATCGGCAACGGCGAGTGCGGTCCAATCACGCGGCGCTTCCAAGAAGCCTTCTTCGCGACGGTCAAAGGGCTAGCCGGCCAGGAGCGCCCGACCCACCCCGAGTGGCTGGCGCACGTTTAACCCACGGCTAACCGTCGTCTAACCGCTGATTCAATGTGCAGTAATAGTGCGCTTCTCGCCGCGCTCCAAGATTAATTCCTGATTGTTGACGGTGTGCGGTCCCGCCGGTAGTCGCAGCTTGGCCGCTTTGGTGAAGCTCTTGCCGTCGACGTTCGCGGGGCCGGCAAGGTCGAGCTCGGCGCTACCCAGGCGGCCGCGCGCCTGATCGAGATAGGCAGCGAGCCGGGCGTCGTTCGGATGCGCGAGCTGGGCGCGCTGCAACAGCTCGGCCGCGGTGTGCGGATGGCCATTGATGAGGAGCAGTCGCGCCTTGGGCACCAGCGGATCGGTGGGGTTTGACGCCGCGGTCGGTGCTGGACTGGACGCGACGGTCGGCTGAAGTGGCGGCTGAACCAACGTGTCGGACGGCGCTGCGCTCGGCTCGGCGGCGGTCGCGACCGTCTTAGTCGGCGGTGACGCAACCGACGTCGGCTCTGCGACAACAGGCGGGCGGGTGGTCGCCAAGACGACCAGCAACGCAACCACGCTGCCGACGACAATCGCACCCATGATGATGTACAGCCGTCGCCGACCGCGCACGCCGACCAGCACCGTCGACGGCGCTGGGAAGCTCTTGGGCTCGACGAGCATCACGTCTGCATCGCTGAGCAGCTCCGGCTCGTCCTCGGCGATGACGCCGTGCGCCGGCGTCGGCGGCGGCGTGCTGACCCGCGGCGTCGAGAATAGCGCACCGGCCTTGGCCGGCACCCGCGCCTCGGGCAGCGCGACCGGCTGCGAGATGTCGAACGACGACGACTCCAATGCCGGCGGCACCGCCGGCTTGGCTACCGGCTCGACGAACAGCGGCACGAGCGACAGGCGAAAACGACCCGTCGTCCATTCGGCCACCGAGGCCAGCGCCGCGAGCTCCGGCAGACCCGCCAGCTCCGCCCGCTCGGCCCGTCCGTTGCGAAAGCGGAATTGCGC
>JBBQIO010000314.1:0-5263 GCA_038325015.1 Polyangia bacterium | reverse complement strand
TGAGCCTGGTCAGTGCCGCCAGCTCCTGGCCGGCGGTGTCGAGCGGCAGATCGTGCAGCACCATGTCCAGGATGCGCTGCAGCGCTCCGAAGTTGTCGCCGAAGCTCACGACCACGCCGTTGCGCAGCAGCGCGCGCGCCTTGTCGAGCTCGTCGGCGATCAGCGGCTCATGGATGCGCGTCAGCTCGTTGACCAGCTCGTGAATCGCCGGCGCAGTTACGTCGGTGCGAATGGCGCTGTCGACGGTGAACGTGCCGGGCGCGCGCTGCGTCGCATAGCGCGCCGAGACACCATAGGTGTAGCCGTGCTGCTCGCGCAGGTTTTGCACCATGCGACTGGTGAACGAGCCGGCAAGCACCATCGAGACGATCTGCGCCGCCGAGTAGTCGGCGCTGCCGCGGGCGATCGCGATCTGACTGAGCCGCACCATGCTCTGCGCGGCACCGGGCCTATCGACGAGGACCAGCCGGCCCGGCGTGGCCGTGGCCAACCCCGGCACCGGCGGCGGCGTGGCGCTGCTGCTCCAGCCGGCCAGCGTCGCGCTCACCTGGTGGCTCGCGTCGGCCGGCACGTCACCCGTCAACACGAACGAGACCGTTTTGGCACCGTAATGCTGTGTGTAAAACGCGCGCAGATCCGCGGCGGTGAGTGCGTTGAGCGACGCGATGGTGCCGCGCGCCGGACGGCCGTACGGATGCTCGTCGCCGTACAAGACGCGGCTCGAGACGACATCGACAATGTCGCGCGGCTCGTCGCGGCGCGCCACGGTCTCGGCGATCAAGCGGGCGCGCGTGCGCGTCCAGTCGGCGGCGTCGAAACGGGGGCGAGCAACCATGTCGCCGAGCAGCGCCAGGATTTTTTCGAAATTTCGAGTCTGCGCCGTGACCAGGACGACGACCCCGTCGCGCCCCGCCTGAATGAACGGCTCGGCCCCGAGCCGCTCGAACGCGCGCACCAGCTCGGCCCCCGAACGCCCGCCCGCGCCGCCCTCTTGCAGCATGGTGGCGACCGCACCGGCAAGACCCGTTCGCGTCGGCGGATCGAGGTCCGCGCCGCCTTGCACCACGACCGCCAAATGCACCAGCGGCACGTCAGGCCGCGGTAACACGATGACCCGGGTTCCGGCCGCGGTCGTCGACGCGCGCGGCGTCGGCGGCTGCCAAGCCCGCAACGGTCCGATGACCGGCGCCGGCCCGATCACGGACCTCTTCACGGCGCCCTCCGCCAGCGACGGGAGCGTGGCGACCACAACGAGCAGGAGCGAGAGCATGCTTTTGGAGCGCATCAGTTTGCTCGCTTCTCGGCCGGAGTCCGAGTCCCAGCCCCCGCCACAGAGGGTGGGGCGCTCGGTTTTTCCGGCACGACCTGAAGAGAAAAGCGCGGCGCGGCAAACAGCACCTTGGCCCGAGCCGCCAGCGCGTCGACGGTGATGGTGTCGTAGCGCGCGAGGAGGGTCGCGTCGATCCGCCCCGGATCCTGGAAATAGAGCTCATAACGGTTGAGCAGCTCGGCCACGCCGAGCGGCCCTTCGAGTGAGCGGAGAATGCTGGTCTCGATGAGGTTACGCGCGCCATCGAGCTCGTCTTGGGTCGGAGGATGGGCATCGAGGCGGACCAGCTCGGCGTCGATCGCACGCTCCAGCTCGGCGGCGCTGTGGCCCGGCTGTGCCGTCGCCGTGATCACGAACAGCGAACCCTCTTTTTTCGATCGCTGGCTGGCGTCGACGCTGCCGGCCAGCTTCTTTTGCACCAGCGCTTCGTACAGACGCGACGACTTGCCGCCGCCCAAGATCTCACTCAAGAGATCGCACTCGGCGTCGGCGCTGCTCATGCTGGGCGGCGAGTGCCAGGCCAACGTCGCCCGCTCGAGCTGCACATGATCGGTGACGGTCAACGAATCGGCCTTGGGCAAGGCCGCGATCGGCGGCGGATCTTGATGCTCCGGCACCGGCTTTTTGGCCAGCTGCCCGAGGTACTTGGCGATCAGCTTCTTGGCCGTCGCCGGCGCAAAGTCGCCCGAGACGACCAGCGAGATGTTGGAGGCGACGTAGTAGGTATGAAAAAAATCTTTGACGTCGTCGACGCTGGCCGCAGTCAGATCCTCGTGCGAGCCGATGATCGGATGGTGGTAGGGGTGCCCGGCAGGGTACAGATGCTCGGGTAGGAGCAGCTCGCTGCGGCCATACGGCCGGTTCTCATACGATTGACGCCGCTCGTTCTTGACCACGTCGCGCTGCAGATCGACTTTCTCTTTGGTCATGCCGTCGGCGAGGGTGGCCAGCCGATCCGCCTCGAGCCACAAGAAGGTCTCGAGCAGGTTGGCCGGGCCGTCCTCGTAGTAGTTGGTGCGATCCTCACCCGTCGACGCGTTGTTCTGCCCGCCGGCCGCCTCCATGATCGTGTCGAACTGCCCGTTGGGTACGCCGTCGGTTCCCATGAACATGAGGTGCTCGAACAGGTGTGCGAAGCCGCTCTTGTGTGGTGCCTCCTCTTTGGAGCCGACGTGCACCCAGGCATCGACGACCACGGTCGGCGAGTGATGGTCCTCGTGCAGGATGACCGTCAAGCCGTTGGGCAGCGTGTATTTTTGGAATGAAATATGGATTGGCGAGGCGGCCGCGCGAACGGTCGAGCCGCCGCTGAGAGCGCCCAGCGCGACGAGCGCGGCAATTGGGAATCGACGGAGCTTGAGCATGGAGGGAAGCTAGACCGTTTCCCAGGCGAGTTGACGGGAAAATCGGGCGGTCGGGCCGCCACGCCGCCGTGGCATATTGCCTTTTGGGGCATTCTTGTGGTCAGCGGGGGCTTTTGTTTGTCCGTCCTAGCCCGCGCTGCCCCTGGGCCCGCCCTTGCAGATGCGGATCGGCCTATGAATCTTAGGCTCGGTTCGACGATCGCTCTTTGTGTACTCTCAGTACTGGCCTTTCCCAAGCCTGCTCAAGCGCTCGATTGGGGGCTCAAGCTCGAGCCCGGAATGGCGGCGGCTGCTACGGCGCCGCAATCGCGCTTGTTCGGTCCTGGCTTCGGCGCGTCGCTCAAGGGGCTGATCGGGATCGGTCGCTACCTCGACGCCCAGGCCGGCATCACCTACGTCGGGCTGCCATCCCGGGCCGGCGCACCGTCGACCGATGTCGGCGGCGCATGGGGTTACGGGGCCGGTCTCCGGCTCAAGCGACCGCACGATCTGGCGCGCGGCTATTCGCCCTGGGTCGACGGCGACGTCATGTACGTGCGCACCGGCGACCTCAACCGGTTCGGCTTCTCGTTGGGTACCGGGCTGTCCGCTGCGCTCGACGAAGAGCGGCGCTTTTGGTTGGGCCCGTTCGTCCGCTATCTGCAGATTGTCCAGGGCGACCACCCGAACAGCAACAATGCCGACGCCAAAATATTTATCGTCGGTGCTTCGTTGGAGTTCGGATCTGCGCACCGCTATGTTACGGCAGCGCCGGTGTGCGCGCCGTGCGGCGACTCGGCACCGATTGCGATTGCCGTGGCCAGTGACCGCGATGGCGATGGCGTGCTCGACAGCGTCGATGTTTGCCCCGATGCGCCCGGGCCGCTCGCGAACCAAGGGTGCCCCGTGTATCAGCGCATCCTCGTTCAGCCCGACCGGCTGGTGCTCAAGGAGAAGATCCTCTTTTCGTGGGACAAGGCCGACATCGAGCCGCAATCCTATCCGCTGCTCGACGAGGTGGCGCAGGCACTCAAGGACAATCGCTCCTTCAAGGTGCGAATCGAGGGACACACCGACTCGACCGGGACCGAGTCGCACAATCAGACGCTGTCCGAGGAGCGGGCGCGCGCCGTCCTCGCCTATCTGGCGGCGCACGGCATCGCCCAGGACCGCCTCGCGTACCAAGGGTTCAGCTCCTCCGAGCCGCTCGACCGCAACGACACCGAAACCGGCCGTGAGGCGAACCGGCGGGTCGAGTTCGTGGTCGTGCTCAAGATCGTCAACGACGGGAGCAGCCGATGAAGACCGTGAAGTGTGTAGTGCTGGTGTTTTCTCTATCGCTGCTGGGGGGCTGCGGGCAGCAGTTGGTGCAATTTTTCGCGCCCAACGACTTCGCCGTGACCCCGAGAGACGATATGGCGGTGGGCAACGATCTGGCGGTCGACGATCTCGGAGCTGCGGACCTGGCAGCGGTGGATCTTTCAGGCGCGATGGATCGCGATCTTGGCGCACCGTCCGACGCCGGCAGCGATGCGGCCTCCGACGGTGGTGGCGACGGCTTTCAGTCGCAGCGGTTGATGGTCATCGCCGTCAGCCCGCTCAACCTGGCCACTGGTGTGCCGACCTTCCGGGCGCCGAGCGCGACCTTCAACCACCCGATGGATCCGGTGTCGCTCAGTCGCATGACCTTCGTGCTGCAGGAGCAAGGCGTCCCCGACGAGATCCTCGGCACGGTGCAATACTCGCCGGCCACCTCGACGGTGGCCTTTATTCCCGCCAGCCCGCTGTTGGTCGGCACGACCTACATCGCGACCATCACCACCCTGGCCCGCGACACGCTGGGCGACACCCTGGCCGTCAATTTCGTGTGGAGCTTTCAGACCAGCGCGCAAGAGTGCGGCATGGCGCCCGTTGTCTTGGGCGAGGCAGGCAACTTCGCGGTGCTCGCCAGTACCGGGGTTACCAACGCGGGGCCGACCATCATCAATGGCGACGTCGGCGTCAGCCCGGGCACGGCCTTGGTCGGTTTTGGGCCGTCGCCGGGGGTCGGCGGTCCGGGCATCGTCAACGGCTCACAGCACGCGTCCGATTCGGCAGCCAACCAAGGCGCCGCCGATCTGACGACAGCGGGCATCGATGCCGCCGGGCGATCGCTGTGCTTCGTGCTGATCGCCGATGGTGAGCTGGGTGGAAAAACGTTCACGCCGGGGCTCTACCGGTCGGGCATCTCGTCGTTCGCCATCAGCGCCGGCGACTTGACCCTGGATGCACAAGGCGACTCGCAGGCGGTGTTCATATTCCAGACCTCGGTGTCGACTCTGACCATCGCCAATGGACGCGCGGTGATCCTGGCGGGCGGCGCCAAGGCCGCCAACGTCTTTTGGTCGGTGGGTACGCAGGCGGTCATCGGGACCACGGCTGTCGTCAAGGGAACCATCTTGGCGGGGACGATGATCTCGATGGACACCGGCGCAACGCTTGAGGGGCGCGCCTTGGCCGAGACCGCCAGCGTGACCTTGCTCTCGAACACGGTCACGATTCCGGCACCGTAGCGATCCCGCCCAAAGCGGCCTGATCGATCGGCCAGATC
>JBBQIO010000313.1:0-5265 GCA_038325015.1 Polyangia bacterium | reverse complement strand
ACCGACGACGTGACCGGCCTGGAGGTCAAGATCAGCGACGCCGATCAGTCGGACCGCTTCATCGCGCCGGTCAACCGCGCACTCGGCCCCAACTTCGTCGTGCAGGACTGGAAGATGCTCAACCGCAGCCTCTTCTCCGCGCTCAAGCTGGAAAAGATCGCCATGTTTATCGTGCTCAGCTTCATCATTTTGGTCGCCGCTTTTTCGATCGTCGCCAACGGAATCATGTTGGTTTTGGAAAAGGGTCGCGAGATCGCGATCCTCAAATCGATGGGCGCCACCGACGGGCAGGTGCTGCGCATCTTTCTCCTGCTCGGCGCGTACATCGGCGCCCTCGGCACGTTCCTCGGCGTGGTCGTCGGACTGATCGGCTGCTGGGCGCTCAGCCGCTACGGCTTGCCGCTCGACCCCGAGGTCTACTACATCACCAGCCTACCGCTGCACGTCGCATGGCGCGAAGTACTGGTGGTCGCCGGCGCGGCGCTCGGCGTGGCCCTCTTGGCCACCATCTATCCGGCGTGGCTGGCCGCGCGCCTGCAACCCGTCGAAGGCTTGCGCGCAGGAAACCGGTAGTAAACCAGGAAGCCGGGGCAACCCGGTGACAATCACGAGGGTCGTTCCCTCGACACATCAGTCGCGTCGTTGCGTTGACACCCAAGGGGCGGATGGCTATGGTCCGCGAACTTTTATGCCCGGAGCCCGCGTCGAGATTCGCAGTTTGCGCAAGTCATTCGAGCTCGGCGGGCGCGTCATCGACGTGCTGCGCGGCATCGATTTGACCATCGACGCCGGTGACATGCTGTCGGTGCTGGGTCTGTCGGGCGCCGGCAAGTCGACGCTCCTGCACCTGATGGGCACGCTCGACGCGCCGACAGCGGGCGACGTTTTGTACGATGGCGTGTCGACCGCGACGTGGAAGCCGGCGCAGCTCGCCGATTTTCGCAACCGGACGATTGGCTTCGTCTTCCAGTTTCACCATCTGTTGCCCGAATTTTCCGCCGAGGAGAACTGCGCCATGCCGGCGCTCATCGGCGGCGTCCCCGAGAGTCAGGCACGGCGCCTGGCCCGCGATCTGCTCGCCCGCGTCGGTCTCTCCGAACGGCTCGACCACCGCCCCGGCGAGCTCTCGGGCGGCGAGCAGCAGCGGGTGGCGCTGGCCCGCGCTTTGGTGCGCCAGCCGCGCGTGCTCTTGGCCGACGAGCCGACGGGAAATCTCGATTCGCACACCGGGCAGGAGATTCACGATCTGATCGTCGAGCTCAACCGCGAGCTGGGCATGACCATGATGGTCGTCACCCACAACCGAGAGTTCGCCAAGCGCATGCCGCGGCAGCTCGAAATGATCGACGGAAAGCTGGGCGGGCCGGCCGTGCCGGACGCCGCCATCGAGCAACCGGGCGCGCTGGCGTCGCTTCATGACTGACCGAGGCGTGAGGCTGCGTTGCGCGGCTGTGCTCGCTCTTTTGTCGGGTGCATGGGCGTTCGCCGTGCCGACCCTGGCCACGGCGGCGGCCGCAGATCACGCGCCGGGGCAGGTCGCGGGCACCGGTAAGATCGTCGCCTACGTCCACTTCGTCGGCAATCGCAAGGCCGAGGACGACGCCATCCGCCTCGTCATGCAGACGCGACCCGGTGCCAAGCTCGACTCGGATCGACTGCGCGACGATCTGCGCGCCATCTGGCGCATGGGCTACTTCGACGACGTTCGCGTCGAGGGCAGCGACGAAGGCGATCGCATCGGGTTGACGCTCCTGTTCAAAGAGAAGCCGGTCATCGCCAAGATCTACATCTCGGGCAACAGCGAGCTCGGCCTCGACAAGATCAACGAAGTCCTGGATCTCAAAAAAGACGCGATCGTCGACCCGGCCAAGATCAAGCGCAACGTCGAGAAGGTCCGCGACCTGTATATCGAGAAGGGCTACTACCTGGTCGAGGTCCGCTCCGATCTGCAGCGCGTCGATGAGAATCACGTCAACGTGTTCTTCGTTTGCGATGAGCACGCCAAGGTCGAGGTGCGGCAGATTCGCTTCCTCGGCAACAAGGCCGTCACCAACGCCGAGCTCAGGGGCGCGATGGGCACCCAGGAGGGCGGCTGGCTATCGTTTTTCACGTCGTCGGGCACCTACCGCGAAGACGCCTTCGACCGCGACTTGCTCTTGTTGACCGCATTTTATTACGACCGCGGCTACATCAACGTGAAGCTGGGCCGCCCCGAGATCGAGCTGTCCGCGGACAAGCGTTTTTTGTACATCACCATCCCGGTCGAAGAGGGGCTGCCCTACAAGATCAACAAGATCGACTTTCGCGGCGATCTGCTCAAGCCGCGCGACCAGCTGATCGGCGAGATGGCCACCCGCACGGGCGACGGCTTTTCGCGCACCAAGCTAGGCAATGACATCACCCACATCAACGACCTGTACAAGGACGCCGGCTACGCCTACGTCAACGTGCAGCCGCTGACCAACGTCGACATCAAGCACCGCACCGTCGATGTCCTGTTCGATATTCAAAAGGGCAACCTGATCTACTTCAACCGGATCAGCGTGCGCGGCAACACCAAGACGCGCGACAAGGTCATTCGCCGCGAGATGCGTATCTTCGAGGGCGAGCTGTACAACCAGACCTTGCTCGACCGCTCCAAAAAGCTGATTCACGCGCTCGGCTTTTTCGAGAAGGTGGAGATGTCGACCAAGGCCGCCGAGGGCGAGCCGAACATGATAGACGTCGTGTTCGAGGTCACCGAGCGATCGACCGGGACGTTCCAGGTCGGCGCCGGCTTCTCGTCGGTGGAAAACTTCATCGGCCAGGCGCAGGTGTCGCAGAACAACCTGTTCGGGCGCGGCACGTCGCTCCAGGTTCAGGGTCAGATCTCGTCGCTGCGGCAGCTCTTCACGCTGCGTTATCTCGATCCCTACTTCCTCGACACCAAGCTGACCTTCGCGTTCTCGCTCTACAATTCGCTGCTCTATTACCCGTCGTTCAATCGCACGGCACGCGGCGGCGACATCACGTTCGGCTATCTCCTAGCCGACTACACGCGCCTTTTGGCCACCTACAAGCTCGAGAGCGTCAACGTCAATCAGAACCAGCTCGGCGTCAACATCGGCGGATTCGGTGCCAGCACGCCGGTGACCGCGGGCACCATCTCGAACCTGTTTCGCTCCGGCATCACGTCGTCGATCCGGCTGTCACTCAGCTACGACTCGCGCAACGATCGCATGTTCCCTACCAAGGGCATGTTCCACTCGATCTCGGTGGAGGTCGCCGACCCGCTCATCGCCTCGCAGGCGGTGTACACGCGCATCTCGGGGTTCGCGCGCTTTTACCATCCGATCTGGGGCCCGTTTATTTTCCGCGCCAACGTCGAGGCCGGCTGGGTGACGTCGCGCTCGTCGCAGGGCGTGCCGATTTACGAGCGCTATCTCATCGGCGGCATCAACACGATTCGCGGTTTTCAGCTGTTTTCGCTGGGCCCGAAGGTCAACGTGCTGCAGGCGCAGGAGCCGAGCGCGTTCTTGGCGGCGTTCAACATCGGCGGCAACTTGGAGCTGATCTTGAACACCGAGATCGAGTTTCCGATCTTGTCGGCCGTGCAAATCAAAGGCGTGATCTTCTTCGACGCAGGTAACGCGTATAACACGGAGATCGCCAAATACTGCCCGACTTCGCGCACGGTGGCCAACGTCCCCGACGTGTTCAACCCGTGCAACTCCTACCCGACGCCGTACAACCTGCGCTACTCGGTGGGCTTCGGGATTCGCTGGTTCTCGCCGGTCGGTCCGCTGCGCTTCGAGTGGGGTATTCCGCTCAACCGCCAAACCGGCGAAAATCCGATCGTCTTCGAATTCACCATCGGAAACTTTTTTTAGAACAGCGGGAGTCAGTTGCAGCCGCAGGATTCGCCTAGCGCGCCGGCGCCGCCGATGCTGCCTTCGCGCGACGCCTGGACATGTGTTGTCGCGTCGTCGCTCTGGAGCTGCATCGCGGGCAGCGTCAAGAGCTCGCGCTCCCAGGGATGGACGCGCGCGCAGCCACCTCCGGAGAGGACCAAGGCGAGCAGCAGCAGGCGCTTCATGGCGCGCGGAGCAGCTCGCGCCCGTAGCTCAGACCGGGCCACGGAAACATCAGCAGCACCAAGACGAGCCACAGCGCGACGCTGATTGCCTGGATGCGTGGCCGCGCCTCGACCGGCCGTCGCTTGGCGAGGATTCGCCCGATGTGCACTATGGCTACACCGATGATCATGGCCAGGGCGTGCTCCATGCCCCAGTAGCGGACGGCGTGATTTTTCATCGCGTCGTGCGGATGCGCCCGCAAGAGCTTCAAGTACGGACTGAACCCGAGCCACAAGACCACGCCCAACGTGAGCTGCAGATCGACGGCGATCACGAACCACAGATCCCAGCGACGACTCGACGCCGACGGTGGACGACCTCCGAGCCACGCCGACGCGCTGGTCACGAGCGACCCGAGCCCAGTCAAAAGGACCACCCACCGCCAGTAAGAATGGGCATCGAAGAGGATGCGAAACATGGCTCCGATGCTACTTCCGAATGGCTCAGACGATTGACGGAAAGCGCTGCCCAGGCGTACGCTCACGCTATGACGAAAACACGGCTGTGCATTCTGGTCGTGTGCGTAGGTAGCTGTAATACGCCGACGTACCTTTCGGAAACCCACAATCTGGAGACCAAAGCGGCTCCGATGGGGATGATGGGCTACGCCGCCGATACGGCGCTGTACGTCTTGCCGGTGCGCCGGCCGACCGCCGCAGAAAAAAGCAAGCTGGTCGCCGAGCAAAAGGCGCTCGGCCTCAAGCTGCCGCTGCCGTGGGTCTCGACGGGCGACTTCGCCATCGAGGTCGAGTATGCAGTCAAGAACCTCGACGACGCGCCGGTCACCGCCTACCTGACCGTGGTCGGCGGCAACGAGTTCGGCGACTACAACCCGACGATGTACATCAATGCTTCACTCAACCAAGAGGATCAGGTTGTGCCGCCGCCGCTTTTGCAGGACCAGCCTATCAACCTCGGCCCGCACCAGATCCACCAGGACGTTTTTCGCGAGGACCAGACCCACAACAGCGGCGTCGATCTCGAAGCGATCACGCGCTACCCGGATCCAGCCAACATCTTCAACACGCCCTTCGAGGCGATCACCCACGATCCGCAGATTTCAGACATTGGATTTCAGCACATCCCCAAGGGCGACATCACGCCGGCGATGGTGCGCATCATCTTTAACCTCAACGCCATGGGCCACGTT
>JBBQIO010000312.1:0-5268 GCA_038325015.1 Polyangia bacterium | reverse complement strand
AAGACCAACGACCCGGTGCGCATGTACCTGCGCAAAATGGGCTCGGTCTCGCTCCTGACCCGCGAAGGCGAAGTCGAGATCGCCAAGCGCATTGAAGAGGGCGAGCGCCGCGTGCTCCAGGTGGTGCTCAACTCGTCGATCGCCGTCGAGGAGATCCTCGAGCTCGGCAACAAGCTCAAGCAGCACAAGATCCGCGTCAAGGACGTCGTCCGCGACGTCGACGAGGAGGACGCCGAGTTCGACGAGGAGTGGCACGCCGAGCGCGTCTGCAAGATTATCGAAAAGGTCCGCCGCTACGCGCGCGAGAACGAAGCGCTGGTCATCGAGCTCGATGACGCCAAGCTGGCCGAGATCAAAAAGAAGAAGACGCGCGACAAGCTCAACGAGAACAAGCAGGAGATGTTCGAGCAGCTTTCCGAGCTGCGGATGAACAAGAAGCAGATCGAGCGCATCGTCCAGAAGCTCAAGGCGCTGGTCGTGCGCATCGAGAAGGCCGAGCAGGAGATCACCGAGATCGAGGCCAAGATCGGCCTGTCGCTCAAGGATCTCAAAAAGACGCTCAAGGAGATCAAGACCTCGCCGCAAAAAGCGCGGGCGATCGCCAAGAAGCTCGGACTCCAGCCCGAGGAGCTCGAAGAGTCGTCGTTGGCCATCACCAATGCACAGCGCAAGGTCGCGCGCGTCGAGGAGGAGGCCAAACTCTCCGAGGAGCTCCTGCGCGTCACCTACCGCGATATCCACGAGGGTGAGCGGATGGCCGAGCGCGCCAAGAGCGAGCTCGTCGAGGCCAACCTGCGCCTG
The DNA here is from genome assembly GCA_038325015.1 of Polyangia bacterium. Lineage (GTDB taxonomy): Bacteria > Myxococcota_A > Polyangia > Palsa-1104 > Palsa-1104 > JBBQIO01. The sequence goes on along the minus strand of JBBQIO010000312.1, from coordinate 4,467 downwards.
GTGGTTTCGATCGCCAAGAAGTACACCAACCGCGGCCTGCAGTTCCTCGACCTGATTCAGGAGGGCAACATCGGCCTCATGAAGGCGGTCGACAAGTTCGAGTACAAGCGCGGCTACAAGTTCTCGACGTATGCGACGTGGTGGATCCGCCAGGCCATCACCCGCGCCATCGCCGATCAGGCGCGCACCATCCGCATCCCGGTGCACATGATTGAGACCATCAACAAGCTCATCCGCACGTCGCGCTATTTGGTGCAGGAGCTCGGCCGCGAGCCGATGCCCGAAGAGATCGCCGACAAGATGGAGCTGCCGCTCGACAAGGTCAGGAAGGTCCTGAAGATTGCCAAAGAGCCGATCTCGCTCGAGACGCCGATCGGCGAAGAGGAAGACTCGCACCTCGGCGACTTCATCGAGGACAAAGGCGTGATTTCGCCGTCGGACGCGGTGATCTCGATGAATCTCGCCGAGCAGACCCGGAAGGTTCTCGCCACGCTGACGCCGCGCGAAGAGAAGGTGCTGCGCATGCGCTTTGGCATCGGCGAAAAGAGCGACCACACGCTCGAAGAGGTCGGTCAGGACTTCGAGGTCACCCGCGAGCGCATCCGCCAGATCGAGGCCAAAGCGCTGCGCAAGCTGCGCCATCCAAGCCGCTCCAAGCGCTTGAAGTCGTTCGTCGAGAACTAGTACTTCGTAGCTTCATCGCTCTGATCGCTCCGCAAAAAACCACGTTCGCCTCCCTGTCGGTCCGCCACCGCCTCGATGTACAGTCTTGGGCTCAATTGCGCCCCGGGGGGCCCGTCCAATGAAGCTCGTTCATGCAGTGTCCGTCTTAGCGGCGACGTTCGGTTTTTCGGCGGGAGCAGCGGCGGCCGTGCCGACCTGGTGCTCGGGGACCGGAAGCGAGCGGGTCGATTCCGGCCAGGATGTCAGCCGCGCTCAGGGTGACGACCCGCGCGACGCGCTCAAAGAGATCGTCGGCAACCTGTGCAAGCCCGACTCGATGACCCAACAGAACATGGCCGCCTACGTGGCGGCGCAGGAGAAGTGGACCAAGAAGCTCGACTTGACCGACGCCGACTGGGTCGACGTCGCGCAATACGCCACGCTGGGGCAAGGCCCGCGCATGAACGGCGAGGTGCGGATCAATACCCAAGGCCGCGAGATGGGCATCGGCGACACGCTCAAACGCGCCTGGTCCAGCTACGACAACATCGACCAGTACGTCATGATCGGCTCCGACGTCGGCGCCTCCAACAGCTTTGAGCTCGACCACAATTACTTGACCGACGCCTTCGGCGCCAAGCTGACCGAGACCGGCCGCTTCGCCTATATCCGCGGCTGCCTGCGCAGCAAAAACCCGGTCACCTGGGCGATGTGTCAGGGCGACATCGAGCACCTCGACCTCAAGAAAATGGGCAGCGAGCTGCGCGACAACAAGGCCTACAACGGCGCCGACAAAACCCGCATCCGCATCGAAGCGGCCAACCTGCCCGCGCAGCTGACCGAGCACGCCGACCAGGTCAAGAAGCTCATCGCCAGCGACCCCGGCTACGGCAAGATCTTCCAGATCGCGACGGCTGTGCATAAAGAGTGGGAGGGCCGCTACAGGACCGACGCCGCGCTGGTCGAGCTCGCGGCGACGATGGACGACGCGCGCGCCACCAATTCGCGCAAGGCCTTCAATGGCTGTGAGGACAAGGCTTGGCCGCTGTGGAAGACGGCGATGTCGTCGGTGCCGGCCAAGAAATTCTTCGGCATGCACGACGATCGGGAAAAGGCCCACAGCTTCATGGACGACGCGATGGGGCCGATTTTGTCAAACCCGGAGGTCTATCTCGCGTCGGTGGCGCTCAACACCTGCATGACGGAGGGGCAGCCGCGCAACGCGCCCCACGACGTTCTGATTCGCGCGCTCGGCGACTCGCTGTCGCGCTGGCCCGGCTTTCGCGGGCCGCGAACGGCAACCGAGACGGCCATCATGGCCGCCGGCGTCGAGCTCGATGATCGCGACGCCAAGCTCGACTTCCCCGGCGTCAATCGACCGTTCAGTGGCGGCTCCGGCTCGCGCAGCGGCGGCGGTGAAGGCGTGGTGGCCGCGCTTAAGCCGTCGGGCAAGATCGTCACCGTCGAGTTCAAGAAGCAGCTGGTCAAGCGTGTCCAGTGCGCCAAAGTGGTGTACACGCACCACATCACCCAGATCCGGTCGAACGGCGATGTGGTGTACGAAGCCAATTGCACCAAGAACGAGACCGTCACCGTCGACATCTCGAGCCAGCCGCAGAAGGTCAATCCGCGCTACCTGCAAGGCGTCAAACCGGGCGCCTACGTCTCGATCATCGAGGACGTCGTGACCGGCTCCTGGGCCAAGCCAGGCGCGGCGACGCCATCGACCGTGTTCGGCGCGCCCGTAAAATAGCCCTGATCACCAGAGTCGCCGCCGCGCGGCGCTGTATCGGCGGCAGCGCTGCCACCTTTAGCAATTTCGTACTCTTCCTTACATCGCAACTGTGACTATTTTGCGCTGTTGGGCACGCGGCGGGCGACTTTTGTCGTTCTTTGTTGACAAGAGCGGGTGCGAGCTGATCGGATTTGGCAGCCGGTAGCCGATTCCTGGCGGGCGCGAGTTGGATCGAAGATTGCTCTGATTCAGCCCATCGGGAGGTCGGAACATGATGCGCCGCACTACGATTCTTGCCGCTTCTAGTGTTTTTGCCCTGTGCACCGCAGCGTTCGCAGACGCCGCCAAGACCGAGACGGTGATCGGGTCCGACGCGGCTCCGGTGTCGATTCTCGAGGGTGCACCCAAGAGTTGCACGGCCAAAGCCGGCAATATGTGCTTCACCGCCGGCGACGCGTCGACCGTCGCGGTCGAAGGTGCGCCGGTCGCAGCCGCCTCCAACAGCATCGCCAACGTGCCGCGCTTCGCTCCGTCTGCGGGCGCCAAGACCGGGCCAAATGACCCCATCCGCTGGGTCCTGGATGCCATGGCGCAGGTAAAAGGCCGGGCCTGGACGGGCAACGCAATGTTTCTCTTTTTCGACAACGCCGACCGCGATGCCCAGACCAATCACGAAACGGTGGCCATGTTTCAAGCCTCGATCCGTGGCGAGCGGACCCTCCCGGTGCGGCTCAATCTGTCGCGCGAAGATGGCTTTCGACCGGGCCACAGCTACCACATGCGCGTCGCCCAGCTGATCAATGGCAAAGAGATCACCCTGTCGGAGGGCGACTTCTCCCTCCTCTAAGCCTCGCCCTGCCGCTGCACGTTTCCGTCGCTTGAACTCCAACCCCGACTGATCTATTCTCCCCAACCTCTCGTCGGCCCACCTGGCGGCGGGACCCGGGCCCATAGCTCAGCTGGTTAGAGCGGCCGGCTCATAACCGGCTGGTCCCTGGTTCAAGTCCAGGTGGGCCCACATCGCTACAGAGCTACAGAGATTCGAACCTCAGTTCGGCAATCAGGCGGCACAGTCCGCGGAGGCAAAGACCGTTGAAGGAGCAACTCAAGTTGTTGGCTGAGCTCCAACGCCATGACGCGCGTATTCAGGAGCTCGAGAAGACGTCGAAGGTCTATCCCGAGAAGCTCGAGGCGATGAACGCGGACGTCGATCGCGTCGCGGCGCTGCTCGACCGAGAGCGTGCACAGCTCGACGAAACCGTCTCTTGGCGAAAGCGCCAGGAAGACGAGATGAAGAACGAAGAGGCGATGTTGGTCAAGGCCAAGCAGAAGTCTGGCCTGGTCAAGAACGCCAAAGAGATGATGGCCAACGAGCGCGAGCTGCAGACCACGCGCAAGATGACGCAGGACCGCGAGGCCGAAGTTCAGCGCCTGGTGCAGGCGGTCGAGGCGGCCAAAAAGAGCGTGGCGCAGCACGAGACCGAGCTCGCCGAGCTGCGCGCGCATGTCGCTGCCGAGGCCGAGGCGGCGCAGGTCAAGGTCGCCGAGATCGACGTGCTCATCAAGGGCGAGGCCAAACATCGCGACGCCGCGGCATCACGCGTCGACCCGTCGGTGCTCAAGAAATACAAGAGCATCCGCATGAAGCGCGGTCTGGCCATGGTCCCGGTCAAGAACGGCACCTGCCAGGGTTGCAACATGAACATCCCGCCGCAGGTCTTCAACACGCTGCAGCGCGGCAACTCGATCGAGCTGTGCGGCAACTGCAACCGCATCATCTACTGGGACAAGATGATGGAAGATCCCGACGGGGCGCCCGCGCAATAAGCTTTTCCTAGGAGTCAGCGCACGCTATATCTCGGCCGGGGAACTCGTCGGAGAGAAACAGGCGGTCGCTGGTGGGCGCAGGCACGGCTCACGGGAGGAAAGTCCGGGCTCCACAGGACAGGATGCCGGCTAACGGCCGGTCGGGGCGACCCGCAGGAAAGTGCCACAGAAAACAGACCGCCGCCGTCCTCGCTGGAAGCTCAGCCGCGACGACGGTAAGGGTGAAACGGTGCGGTAAGAGC
>JBBQIO010000311.1:0-5271 GCA_038325015.1 Polyangia bacterium | reverse complement strand
GGGGCGCGAACGATGCGGGCGGAAGCGGCCGTGGTCATGCGGCGCAAGGTAGCATCTAACGTGTGGGGGCCGATTACTCCAGCGTCTGGTGGGCGCGTACAACGTCGAGGATTCGGCCGCTGTCGATGAGCGCGCGCAGCGCCTCGATATCGACGTGCACCGGCCGATCGACCCCCAGGGGCGCAACCACCGTGCGCACCAAATCGTGGGCCGCCGCCAGCGCTGGGCTGGGTCGAACCGGGCGCCGCAGATCGATTCCTTGTGCAGCGCACAATAATTCGATGGCCAAAACGTTGCGCACGTTGTCGACGATGCGCCCGAGCTTGTCGGCGGCGTGCACCCCCATCGATACATGGTCCTCGCGTCCGGCCGACGACGGAATCGAATCGACCGAGGCCGGATGCGCCAAGATCTTGTTCTCCGAGACCAGGGCCGCGGCGGTCACCTGGGCCATCATGTAGCCCGAGTTGAGGCCCGAGTCGGGGCTGAGAAACGGCGGCAGCCCCGACGATAAATGGGGGTTGACCAGCTGCTCGATACGGCGCTCGGAGATGTTGGCCAACTCGGCGACGGCTATCGCGGCGAAATCGAGCGCGAGCGCGACCGGCTGGCCGTGAAAATTGCCGCCCGAGATGAGCTCGCCCTCCGCCGGATCGTCGGGTCCATCGACAAAGACGAGCGGATTGTCGGTCGCCGAGCCGGCCTCACACTCGAGGACCTGACGCGCGTAGCCGAGCCCGTCGCGGGTCGCGCCGTGGACCTGCGGCATGCAGCGGAACGAGTAGGGGTCCTGCACCTTTTTGCAGTCACGATGCGATTCGACGATCCCCGAGCCGCCCAGGAGGCGCCGCAGATTGCCGGCGCTGGTCTTCTGGCCGGGATGCGGTCGTGCAGTGTGGATGCGCGCATCGAACGCGCGCGGCGTGCCCTTCCACGCTTCGAGCGACAAGGCGCCGATCACGTCGGCTAAACGAGCGGCCTCCTCGGCGTCGATGAGCGCGAGCCCGCCCAGCGCGGTCATCAGCTGCGTTCCGTTGACCAGCGACAGCCCCTCTTTGGCCTCGAACGTAATCGGCTCTAGCCCAAAGAGCGCGAGCGCGGCAGCGCCGGACATGCGCTTGCCGTCGACGAACGCCTCGCCCTCGCCCATGACTACCAAGACCAGATGGGCGAGCGGAGCGAGATCGCCCGACGCACCGACCGATCCTTTGTGCGGCACCACCGGATGGATACCGCGGTTGAGCATGGTGATGAGCAGCTCGGCGACGTCGACGCGGACGCCCGAATGGCCGAGCGCCAGGACCTGGGCGCGGAGAAGGAGCATGCCGCGTACGACCGGCTCAGCCAGTGGCGCACCGACGCCCGCGGCGTGGCTGCGAATCAAGTTGCGCTGCAGTGTGCGCACGTCTTCGGCCGAGATGCGGACGTCGGCGAGAAAGCCAAAACCGGTGTTGACCCCGTACACGGCGGGCGCCTCGTCGCCTCCGGACTGGATGCGGTCAACGACGGCGCGGGCCGCGCTCATGCGCATGCGTGCCGCCTCGTCGAGCGTGACGGGGCGACCGCGCCGCGCCACATCGGCCAGCACTTCGAGCGTGATGGGGCGGGGGCCGCCGACGGCAAACGGGCTTTGGGGCATGATGGCAAGCGCGTATCGCGTGGCTTGCCTCGCCGTCAAGTCGGCCGAGCCGCGCGCGGCTCGAAGCACACCGGAAGCGCCCCAGAAGCCGGCGCCCGTTGACCCGTTGACCCGTTGGCGTCGACAGGTACAATGAGGTCGGAGCCTGCCACACACACCGATGCCCACTCGCGATGAAGGTCTCCTCGGAGCCACCGATGAAGGTGGGACATCTCCGGCAGTTGCGCCGCTGGAGCCGGCCCCATCTGTGCCGGCGGCGTCGGACGCGCCACGCCAGATGGACGAGGTGCCTACGCAACCGGTCAAGCTGCGGGCGCGGTCGGTCTACGATGAAACCCCGCCGCCCGGCTCCGACGTCGAGGAGGTCCAAGAGCAGGAGCAGGAGATCGAAGAGCTGGACGTCGAGGACATGGCCGACGACTCGTCGCCCGGCACCGCGCCGCTCCGGCCACCCGCTTCACCGACCGGTCGTCCGACACGGCTGACTCCGCCGCCGCCGAGCCCGACTCGTCCTTCGCGTCCGACCCCGGCACCGCAGTCGACAGTGCCGTCCGACCTCGCGACCTTGCCGGCGGCTGAGGCAGCGGCGCGCGTGTCGATCGAGGCGCGGCGACAACTTTTGACCGCGCTCTACCAAAAAGAGTTGGCCTCCGTCGATGCCCAGGCGCCGCTGGCACGCGTGCAGTCGGCGCTCTTCCAGCACGAGCTCGGCGAGCTTTTGGGCAGCGCCAACAACGAGGCGGAGGCGGTCAAAGCGTACGCCAAAGCGCTGCAATTTGACCCAGCATGGAAGCCGAACTTACTGGCAATTCGGGCGATATTCGAAGAACGAAAACTTTGGCCGAATCTGCTCAAATTGCTCGACGCCGAGGTGCGCTTTGCCATCGGCGCCGTCGACAAGGCCGAGGCGCTGGTCGAAAAGGGTCACCTCTGCGAAGCCGAGCTGCATGATCCGGCTATGGCGCGAACCTGCTACGAGCAGGCGGCGCAGGCCGATCCGCTGTGTTTGCCGGCCTGGATGGCGCTCGAAAAACTGGCGCTGCGCGAAGGCAATCTGTCGGCGCTGCGCGGCGCCACCGAGGGGCTGGCGTCGGCGACGCCCGAGCCCGGTCGCAAGGTCGCGCTGCTCTTGGACCTCGCGCAGCTGCAGGACAGCGTCGAGGGCGGCACGCTGGACGAGGCGTTTGCGCTGTGCCGACGCGCTGCGGCGGTCGGCTGGGAGCCGGCCCGCGCGCTGGCCCTGATGGAGCGGCTGGCCGAGAGCGCCGGTCGCGTCAGTGAGCAGCTCGAGTCGCTCGAAAGCCGGGCGCAGCTCTTGGACGTCGAGCTGGCCAGCGACATGTCCGAGGCGCAGCGCACCGAACGGGTGGGCGAGCTGGTGGTGCTACGGCGTCGCCAAGCCGCGGTGCTGCGTCAGAACGGCGATCTGGACGGCGCGTTGGCCGCCATCGAGGCCGCGGCCGTGGTTGCCCCCGACGATCCGCTGCTGTTCTTGGATGCGTCAGCGCAGCTCGCCGCGGCCGGACGATTCGCCGAGCTGGCGCACAAGATGGCGACGCGCTCGGCGCGCTGGAGCGAGGCGGCCGCGCACAGCGACGTGGTCGCCGGGCTGCGCCTGCGCTGGGAGCGCGCGCGCGTGGTTACGTTGCGAGCCGCCGGGCAGAGTGACGAGGCCAACCAGCTCGAGGCGTCGCTTGGGCAGGAGCGTCCGCTCGACGTGCTGCTCGAGAGCGAACGGGAAGCGCTCGCCGCCGGCGATGCCACGCGGTTGGTGTCAATTTACGAGACCGAAGCCAAGCTGGCCGAGGCGACGGGCGAGCCGGAGTGGGCCGCCGACGCGCTGGTGCGAGCGGCCGCGCTCGTCGGGCGGCAGCTCGGTCGCACCGACGAAGCGGCGGCGCTGCTAACGCGTGCGCTGTCCTTGGCGCCGCATCACGCCGGGTCGATCGCGCAGCTCGATCAATTGTATATTGCAGCTGCACAGCCGGCCGCGCGCGTTGCGCTCCTCACCAAGGAGCTCGAAGCGCCCGACGCTTTGCCGCCGGAGCGCAGGTGGCGCTGGCTCGAGGCGCTCGCGGACCTCTACCAGATCGAGCTTCACGACGCGGCCAACGCGCTCGGGACGGTGCGCCGTCTGGTCGAGCTGCGCCCGGAGGACCCGCGCATTCAGCTGCGCCTGGTCGAGCTTTTGCGCGCTAGCGACCACGCCGTCGAGCTGGTCGACGCGCTGGCGCGCGCCGCAGCGCTGCTCAAAAACGGGGCGCGAACAGCGCTCTTGACCGAGCGGGCCGAGCTCTTGACCCGGCTCGGCGACAGCGGCGCGGCCGAGGCTTGGCTGGCGCTCTTGGCCGAGACTCCGTCGGAGCCGCGGGCGCGCGCGGCCTACGGTCGACTGTGTCGGGCCAAGGCCGCCGCCGGGCAACCCGAGGCGCTCGCCGAGCTGAGCGCCTCGCTGCGGCGCGAAGCGGCGTCGACGCTCGAAGGTTCGCGTGCACTGGAAGTCCTCTTGGAGCTGGCCGACCTCGAGGAGCACGAACGGCGCGACGCCAAGGCCGCGAGCCAGGTCTATCGCGATCTGCTCGATCGGGCACCCGGTGACGCCGCCGCGTTGCGCGGTCTTGCGCGGACGCTGACGGCGATGGGCGATCTGCCGGGCGCGCGCGAGGCGAGCGAACAGCAGATCGAGACCTTGGCGCCCGCAGCGCGCAGCGCGGCGCTGATTCTGCTCGCCGAAAGCTACGAGGACGACGTCGTATCCGGCGCCCCCGAGGCGGACGGCCTCCTCGATCAAGCGGATGACGCCTACCGTCGCGCGTCCGATGCGGCCCGCGCCACCAAGCAGGGGTCACCGTCGGCCGAAGCGGCGGCCTGCCTCGGACGCTTGCGCACGGCGTTGATGCGACGCGAGCCGGCGCTCGAGCGCGATGCCTGGGCCCAGCTGGCCACGGCCGATGTGTCGCATGCATCCGACCCAAGCGAAAAAAGCGCGGCGCTCCAGGCGACTCTTTACGACGAGGCCGCGCTGGTCGAGCTCCGTGCGGGCGATCTTCAGGCCGCGGCGAATCTACTCGGCCGCGCGGTCGCCGCAGCGCCGGAGCTGGCTGGCCCGCGCCTGGGCGAAACCCTGATTCTGGCCAAGGAGGGTGCGAGCCAAGAGCTGGCCACATCGCTCCTGGCGTGGGCTGCGCAAACCAGCGATGCCGATCTTCGCGCCGCGCTGTTGCGGCGAGCCGCGTGGATGGCGCTGGCCAAGGGTGGTCCGCGCGCAGAAGCGCTGGCCGGGTTGCGCCAGGCGCGCACCGCCGATCCGCGCGATGCCATGACGGTGGTGGCGCTGGGGGAGCTCGGCGGCGACGCAGCCGAGCTAGAGAGCCGGGCGCAGCTGGCCGAGGGCGCCGAACGCGTCGCCTGGTTGGTCGAAGCGGCCGAGGCGGCCGAGGCCGTTGGGCAGCTCGCCGAAGCAGCCCGACTCGCGCTCGCCGCCCATGCGCTCGACGGCACCGATGTCGGAGCGCTGCTGGTGGCCAGGCGCGTCGCGGCTGCGGCCGCGGATGTCGAAGGATTTGCCCGCGCAACGGTCAAGCTCGGCGAGCAGCTGCTCGAAGGCGAGCGGGCGGCGACACTGTTCAACG
>JBBQIO010000310.1:0-5304 GCA_038325015.1 Polyangia bacterium | reverse complement strand
AGCGACCGACACGCTCGACATCTACGAAATCACGCTCGACGCCAGCCATGTCTGCACCAAGGTCACCAACGGCAACGGGCAGTCCAAAAATGGATTGCTCATGCACAACACGGATCCCATGTATGCGCCCGACGGAACCTTGGTCTTCGCCTCGACCCGCGGCGGCGCGGCCGGTCCGACGCGATCCTTGAAGTATCTTTTGCCGCAGACCGACCTGTGGCGCATGGCTCCGGCGTCTTCAGGCGGCTACGGAGCGCCGCAGCAGATGACTGCGCTGCTCGGCTCGGAGCTGTCGCCGGCCATGATGCTCAACGGCCAGATCACATTCACCGCGGAAAAGGCGAGCGCCGATTTTTATCAGCTGAGCGGCCGGCGCATGAACTGGGATTTGACCGACTACCATCCGCTCTTGGCGCAGCGCTCGCAGTCGAAAGGCTACACCGCCGAAACGCAGACGCTGGCCATGCATCCCTCGGTCAACTACCAGCAGGCGACGGAGATTCGCGAAGGTCCGGATCGCAACTTCGTGCTCATCCTTTCGGACACCGGGACCAAGGGCGGCGGCGGCACCATCGCCACCTTCAACCGCTCGGTCCGTCCGTTCGAGGCCGATCGCAAGGAGATCACCTTTCTCAAGTCGCTCCAGATCTTCGACGCTGCGGCCACCGGGCGCGCGGGTCCAACCCAGGGCGCCTACCGCGCTCCGTTCCCGCTGCCGGACGGCCGCTACTTGGTCAGCTACGCGGCGGACGTGACCGATCTCGGCGCTGCGACGACCGTGCGCTACGACTTGGTGGTGCTCGATCCGGCGACCGGCGCACGGCAAACGGTGGCCGGCTTTTCGGGGGGGGCCAAGTCGTTCGTCAGTGGGGTGCTGGTGTACAAGAGGGAGCCCCGTCCGCTGTTCGACAACGTCACTCAGCTGGTGTTCGGCGGGCACGTCGATGCCACCGACCTGACCCACGCGCATGTCCACTATCCCGACTTGCCGCTTTTGGCCACGCTGTTCGGTGCCAATCTCCGCACCGGGCGGTTCGTCTCTGTGTTTCGGCCGGCGACCCAGGTGGTGATCTATGGAGACCAGCCGCCGCCAAGCGACCTGACGCAGGCCATGGCCGGACAGACCGGGAGCGAGAAGGTGTACCAAAATCGGGTCAAGCTCGGCTCGGCCCCGTTGGCGTCGGACGGCAGCGTTCATCTGCGCTTACCGTCGCTGACGCCGCTCATCATCGAGCTGCAGGACGGCTCGGGCCATCCGCTCTTCACGATGACCGAAGAGGATCAGCTGGGGCCGGGCGAAGCCATTTCGCGCGGCGTGCCCGAGCAGTTTTACAATTCGGTCTGCGCTGGCTGCCACGGCTCGGTATCCGGTCGTGAGCTGGACATCGCCATCAACCCCGATGCGCTCACGCAAGCCAGCATTTCGCTGTCGCGCGATCCGTCAAAGGCCAAATCGGTCGGGCCTTAACACTCGGCAAACTGGCGCCGCGGCGCCATCTGTGACATCCATTCTGCATGCACAAGACCCTGTCCGCGGCCGCGCTGGCGCTCCTGATGTCGGGCGCACCGCTGGCCGCCGAAGCCAAGAAAAAGCCCGCTGCGGCGCCCGCCGCCCCGGCCGAGCCCGCCCACGCGCCGCGCAAGCTCTCGGAGCTGGCCGACAAGTTCAAGTGGGGGATCTCGCCCGACGACGTGATGAAGCTGGTCGAAAAGGACATTCACACCCGCTACTCCACGCTCATCACCAAGGAACCCGAGATCCTGCGCCAGGATCAGCTGCGCGCCGCTGAGCAGGAGGAGCTGCAAAAGGCGCATGAATCGCTGGTCCATTTCAAGAGCCAGAAGACCGGTTGGGAGACCTCGATCGTCGGCCGGGAATTCGCTCCGGACAATGACGAGGCGATGATCGTCTTGTGGGAGTCCAACCAGCGTCGTTTTTTGTTTTTTTATCACGACAAGCTGTACAAGCAGTACATCGCATTTAATGCAGAATACGCTGCATTCGCCGGCAAGACATTCGATGATTTCGTCGGAATCATCGAAAATCGTTACGGTCCGTCGACCAAGAAGACGTCTGTGTCGCGCACCAACAAGGACGCGCAGACGCTCGACCACCTGGAATGGCCAACGCAAGGCGCCGACCAGCTGTGGGCCATCGACCAGTCGGGGTTTTACGGCAATTTCTGTCTGGTCTTGCGCCAGACGAGCGTCGCCCCGCTGGTGGACAAAGCGCACGCCGAGCGTATTCGCCAGGGGCGCACGTCGAACGCGCTCATCGACTCGGTCACCAAGCCCGGCCAGCAGGCCAACGATCCCAACGCCGACATCATCGACTCGATCATCGGCAGCAAGCCCTCCGGAACCATCCCGCCCAGCAAGTAGCGCGCTCGGAGCACAATGAAGAGCGGCCTCGCGCATTGACGGTCTTGGCTCCTGCGCGTTAGCTTCGTGCCGGTGAATCGCTGGTTTGCGCGTTGGGGCTGCGGGGTGGCTTGGGTGTTGCTGCTCGGCTCGGCCGCGCGGGCGGATAGGGCCCCCGTGCGCGTCGGCGTCTACACCCTCGACGACGATCCACCAGAGCTGGCGGACGCGCTCGATGCGGCCGCGGAGCACGCCATTTCTCGCCATGCCGGCGTTGCGCTGATCCGCATCGGCGAGCTGGCGCAGCCGAGCCCGCAAGAGATGGCCGCCGCGCTGCAACGCGCCACCGACGACGTGACCGAATCCAATCGACACTTCGAGGCCGGCGAAGTCGACGAGGCCAAGCGGCTCTTGGAAAATGCGTTGCAAGGGTATCAGCGCGTCCTGCCCGAGCTCATCGCGGCTCACGGGCGCGCCCCGCTCGTGGACGCCTGGAGCCGATTGGCCCGGGCGCGTTACTTCGCCGGCGATCAGGACGGCGCCAAGGCGGCTCTGGCGTTCGTCTTCGCGCTCGAGCCCAAGACGGTGTTCGACAAGGCGCTGTTCGGCGCTCCACTGGAGCACGCCGTCATCGAGGCCAAGCTCACCGCGGAGATGCTGGGTCCGGGGCAGCTGTCGCCGGAGAGTGACCCGCCGGGCGCTGAGATTCTGCTCGACGGCAGTGCGCTCGAAGGGCGCTCGCCACTGGCCAACATTGCCTGCTCTGCCGGGCCTCACTACATCACGTATCGCCGCCGCGGCTATCTGACGCAAACGGCGATCTTCTCGGTGCAGGGCGGCGGACAGACGCAGACCGCGGTGCGCTCGCTCGAGCGGGCCACGCTGATCCGTCCGTTTTATCGCGAGCAGGCACTGTTGCCGAGTGGGGCCGTCGACCTGGCGGCCGCGCTCGATGCCGTCGGGGTCGACGAGCTGGTACTCGTGCGCGCGCTACCCGTCTCGGGTGGACTGGAGCTGCACGCGTATCGGGTGCGCCACGACGGCCGCGTCAGCCACGTGCAGCAGGTGAGCCCCGAAGCGAGCGCACCGCTCGACGTCGAGACGTTGGTCGATAATGTCCTCGATGCCAGGGCGCACACGGCGTTGGTGGCGCAGCCGACCGAATCGGCTTGGCGTCGTTTTCGACGCTGGCCGGGATTTTGGTACGTCGTGGGCGGGGCGGGAGCGCTGGTCGTAGCCGGCGCGGTGGGCGTCGGGGTGGGCGTGGGTGCGCGTTCGCCGAGTGGCGAGCAGGTGCTCATCCTGGGGCGGTAACGATTCGTTTTTACTCCATTTCAAATCGAAGCGAGGCTCTGTGATGGCGAAGCGATCATTCGTACGGTCCTATGTTCCGACGCTGTTGTGGGTGGCATTCGCGATGGTCGTCAGCGCGTGCGGCAGCTCCAGCGTGTCGGTGGGCAACGCCAACCCGCTCGGCACGGTCGGCGGAATCGTCCTCGACGCTGAAACCGAGATGCCGGTCAGCGGCGCCACCGTCGCCCTCCTCAGCGGCGGCACCAAGCTCACCGCGACCGTCGACAAGATGGGCTTCTACACCCTGGCCAAAGTGCCGTCAGGCGACTACACAATCACCATCACGTCGATGGGCTACGTCGGCGCGCTCGTCAGCGATACGCTGGTTGGCGCCATCGGCAACCTGCCGGTGGCCAACCCGACGCACACCAGCGACCCGATCGGCCTCATCAAGGCGTCGGGTGCATTCAGCGTCCGCCTGGTGGCCGAAAATGGCGCGCCCGCAGCTGGCATCCATGTCGTGGCGCGACCGCAAGTGCGCTATCTCAATCTTGCCAATGGCGTGCGAGCCCCGATGGGCAACTATGCGGTCACGGCAACCTCGGACATGACCGGCCTGGCCACCTTCACCGGGCTGCCCAACTTTGCCGGCCTCGGGAACCTGGGCTCGCTCAACAGCATGGCCGGGATCGATCAGCTGCCGATCGATGTCCCGCCGGTGCCCATCGCCGCTGGCAGCGGCGCCAGCGGACCGAGCAGCTACAGTTATCTGGGCGGAACGTTCAGCTTCGACCTGGCGAATTTGGCTGCCGGAGGCAGCGGCACGGGCGGCAACGCGCCGCTCATTTCGTTGGCCGGTCCCGCGACCCCGTTGACAGTCGTCGATTCGAACCTTGCCTATCTGCGCGGCGCGGCGGGCAACGCCGTGCCGACCTTCGATGCGCCAATCGCCGGCTTCGTCGCAACCAACGGATCGGTGAACCTGGCGTTCAACGAAGCGCTGGACCGCAGCAGCATTCGCGCCCCGGTGCTCGACGAATTCGGCAACCTGGCCAGCGTTCAGGCCTCGGCGACCGTGGGCACCAACCTCTTGACCCTGTCGCCGGTGGGCACGTGGACTGCGGGAGCGCGCTACAACGTCGTCTTCCATGTCGATGCCGCCGACGCCGCCGGACAGAACAACGCGGGGCGCGAGCTCGATCTGACCTTCCCGCTGTTCGCCGCACCGCTGGCCGGGACCACGCCGACCATCTCGTCGGTCAAGCTGACGTCGGTGCTGCCGGTCCAGAGCTTCATCGTAACCTTCTCGGAGCCGATCGGGATCGGCTTCGGCAGCCAAGCCGGGCTGGCATGCGCCGTGTTCTACGAGGGCGTGACGCTGGGCAACACAGCGACCCCGTTTCCGGGCGAGTGGCGCGCCAACGACGCGGCCACGGCGTGTCCGGGTGCGGCCGGAACGGCAGAGCTCGATGTCACGCGCATGGTGCCGCTCGAAAACACCGCGACGCGCATGCCGGTGACCGGGTTCTCCTCGCGTTGGCAGGTGACGTTCGATGACGGCTCGACGGGCGGATGCCAAAGTGGCCTGGTCAAAGGCACGAATTGCACGCCCCCTTCGGCTGGCACCAAAGTGCATTTTGTCTTCAGCAA
>JBBQIO010000309.1:0-5319 GCA_038325015.1 Polyangia bacterium | reverse complement strand
TTTCTTATGTAGGTGACGAGATCGACTGGAACGCGCGCTTCGTCGACATCTTGTCGACGGATGCCGAGGGCCGCATCGTCGACTACGGCAAATTCCACCTGACCGAGCCGCAGGTTGTGGTCAAAAAATAACGGCCGTCAGCGGCTGAGATTGGCGCGGACCACGCTGAGCGAGAGCAGCAAAAAGACGACCGTCCCGTCGATGAACAAAAGCGTGTGGTGCGCTGTAAAATCGGCCGCCGGTGCGCCCATCGTAAGAAACGAAAACAGCGGCCCGACGATGCCGGCGACGAGCGCGACAATCAACGCGCGCACCACCAAGCGCGACGGCCGCGCCATACTGGCCGCGGACAGCCCGAGCACTGCCAGCCCGAGACGCGCCCCCCAAGCCAGCTGCATCGGAATGACCGCCGCCGGCACCATCGTGTGGCCCAGGAGCTCGACGGCCACTCGCTCGGGCAAGATCACCGCGAGCACGCCGATCGCGCCGTTGAACAGCGACCACGCGAACAGCACCGCGCGCTGCAGCCGGTGCACGACATACAGCCCGCTCTGCCGGTCGCTGTCGTCGAGCGGCGCGCTCCGTCCCGGGATGACATTCCACAAACGCGCGATCACGATCGCGCCGACCAGGGCAAAGGGCAGCATGGCCATCGGCCAGATGTCGTATTCGGCGCCCGGCGCTTTGGGGTCGCGGTAGGCGTCGAACAGCGTGCCCATGACCACCGCCATGACGGCGCCGGCAAAATATTGCGCGCCGTCGAACAGCCCGGCTGCGGTCGCCACGGCCTTTTTGCCGCCGAAATCCATCGACGCGGCGCCACCGACGAGCGCATGTGCGCTGGTGATGAAAAATGCGATCAGCACCAGCAGCGCCGCGCCGATGTAGGCCGAGTGCAGCCCCTGCGAGAGCGCGACCAGACACAGCGCCTGCCCCAAAAAAGCCAGGCAGATCACCGGCGCGCGCCGGGAGCCGAAGATGCGATCCGACGCGTTGCCGGCGGCGATTCCGCCGAGGATGGCGGCCAGCGGCATGCCCCAAGCGACGATCTGATAGGGCAAAAACGCGTTCTGATCTTTGACCGCGATCTTGAAGACAGTGTCGATGTAGCGCGGCCACCAGTCGTCGATGCCGTTGCGGACCATACCGATGCACATCGACGAGACCGCGATCATCCACATCGCCGGCGAGGTGAACACCTTGCGCAGCACGAACGAGAAGGTGGGCTTTTGCGCCGCCTCCTCTTTGGTCTCGTCCGCGGTGTTGTACTCGTAGCCGGCGTTTTCCGGCGAGTCTTCGACGTACTTCTTGTTGACGAAATACATCGCGATCAAGATCGCCGCCGGAATCCAGAAGCAGTACTGCCACGGCAGCCCGGCCGCCAAGATTAGCGGCGAGACGACGAACGCGAGCTGCCGCCCGCTCTGAATCATGATGCCGAACAACCCGGCGAAAACGCCGCGCTCACGCACATGGAACCAGGCGGCGTTGATCTTGACGATCGACAGCGCGCCAAACGACTGGAAGTAGTGGTTGCAGGCCCACAGCGTGGCGAAGGTCGCCAGCATGGTCGTCGCCGTCATGCCGTGCTGCAGCGTCGCCGGCGAAACGACGAGATGGTTTTTGGTGACCGCCGGATGGGCGAGGAAGATGAAGCACAGACCGAACAGGAAATTGAACGCGGCGGCGCCGATCGACCCGATCAGGATGGCGCGCTTGCCGCCGATTCGATCAGCGATAGGCCCGTTGAACAGGACCGCGAACGCGTAGGTGATCTTGCCGGCGGCGCTGATGCTGCCGTACTGCTTGTTGCTCCAGCCGAACAGGTCGCCGATGGCCACCGAGATCGCGCTGAAGTTGTAGCGCGACATGTAAAAGAACCCGTACATGAGGCCGAGAAAGACCCAGTTGACGCGACGCCGACCGCGAAATCCGGGCGGCTGGGCGACGGTGGTGCCCTGTTCGTTCGAGGCAGATTCGGCGACGGCGGGCTGCACGGCGCGCGTTTGATAACACGACGCCTCCGTGCTGTCATGCCCGACCATGGACGCCGAGCTCGGAGAGGCCGCGACGCATCATCTGCAGCAGTTGATTCGCATCGACACGACCAATCCGCCGGGGCGCGAAACGCCGGCCGCTGAATATCTCGCCGAAGTGTTGACCAAGGCCGGCCTCGAACCCACGCTCGTCGGCGCCGAGCCGGAGCGCAAGTGCGTCGTCGCCCGGCTCAAGGGCACGGGCGAGCTGCCGCCGCTGCTCTTGGCCGCACACCTCGACGTGGTGACCGCCGATCCGTCGAGCTGGACCCATCCGCCGTTCGGCGGCGAGATTCACGACGGCTATCTGTGGGGGCGCGGCACGATCGACATGAAGCACATGGCGGTCATGTCGGCGCTGGTGCTGGCGCGCCTCAAGCAGGAGGGCATCACACCCAAACGCGATCTGATTTTCGCCGGTGTCGCCGACGAAGAGGCGGGCTGCGATCTGGGATCGAAATTTCTCGTCGACCACCACCCGGAGCTGGTGCGCGCCGAGTACGCGCTCGGTGAGATGGGCGGCTTTTCGGCGCGGCTCGGCGGCCGCACGCTCTATCCCATCCA
Organism: Polyangia bacterium; assembly: GCA_038325015.1. Classification (GTDB taxonomy): domain Bacteria; phylum Myxococcota_A; class Polyangia; order Palsa-1104; family Palsa-1104; genus JBBQIO01. The sequence goes on along the minus strand of JBBQIO010000309.1, from coordinate 2,719 downwards.
GGTGGCGGAAAAGGGCTGCGTCTGGCTCAAGCTCAGAGTGCGCGGCCAGCCCGGACATGGGTCTTTGCCGCGTCCCGAGAGCAGCGTCGGTCGGCTTGGCGCTGCGGTGGCCAAGCTGGCAACTACACGGCTGCCACAGCACCGCACTAAGGTCGTCGATGGCTACCTGAAGGCAGTGGCCGCGACGCAGCCGTTTCCCCAGTCGATGCTGATGCGCAACCTGCACATGCGCAGCGTCTCCAACTTGGTCTTGCGTACGCTCGAGCCCAGCCTGCGTGCGGCGACCGGCGCGATCTTGTCCAACACCGCGGTGCCGACGGTGTTACGCGCCGGCAGCAAGACCAACGTCGTGCCCGGTGTCGCCGAGGCGGAGATCGACGGGCGCACGCTGCCCGACCAAACTGCCGCCGACCTCATCGCCGAAATCAAAGCGGTGATCGAAGAGGAGGTCGAATTCGAGGTCATGCGCGACATGCCGCCGGTCGAGACCACCACCGAAACGCCGATGTGGGAGCTCTTGACCAGCGCCATCCGCCGCGCCGATCCGGACGGCGTGCCGGTGCCCTACCTGTGTCCCGGCTTCACCGACGCCAAGAGCTGGTCGCGGCTGGGCTGCAAATCGTATGGCTTCATGCCGGTGCGTTTTCCCGACGACGGGACCCGCTTCGCAGATCTGTTTCACGGCAACGACGAGCGCATTCCCGTCGAGGGGCTGAAGTGGGGGGTCAACGTCCTGTACGACGTCGTCAAGCGCTGGATCACCTGACTCATCCGATCCTCAGGATTGATCACATCTTTTCAGCGGAACGAGCGAAGCATGGCGATGAGGTTTTCGCAGATGACCTGGCCCCGTCCGCAATCGTTGCCGTCGACGAGACGGACGTCCTCGAGAATATCGAGAGCGGCAATCACTTCATAGGCCGACCCAATGGCGATGTCGAAAAAACGAGCGCGGTCGGCCCTGGTTGAGCGGCCGCAACCTTCGAGGTAGTTGAGCGCAACTGAAGTGGCGGCGCGGCGAAGTTGATCCACCAAGAAGCCGAACCCCGGCCGAGTTGGTTCAAGCATGAGTGCGAAATTACTGAGCTGAAGCGCGCGCTGATAGATGCGTGTAGTTCGGTAGGTCATCGGACTCTCCTCGGAGACCGAGCGCCGGCCCCTCGAAGAGGGGTGGGCCGGCGCGCAGCGTCGAACGTGGAGAAGCGGAGGAGTCCTGTCGTGGCAGCGCGCTCCCTGGGGTCGCAGGATGGCGGCACTTTGTCGATCAGATCGATCTGGTCGATCCGATCGATCTGATCGACATAGTCATGTCACCAGCGCCGCCCAGAGATGTGTTGGATCCTGAGCATCCGATCCATGCGATCGATCCGATCGGTCGTAGCCGGTCGTAGAGCGGGCTTCACATGCGTTGACCTTCGCCAGGCCGGCTGCGGGCCTCGTCTACTGCGTTGCTCGTCAGTCAGTTGTCGACGGACAGCTTCCGTCCTCGCGCCTGGTGGCCGAGCCTCCTCGCGCGGCCGGGCTCGATCAACCCAAGTGAAGCTCGCCTTAAAAACCTTTGCCGACGAGGTAGGTCGCCAGGTCGCGGTAAAACTGCAGATAGTCGAAGCTGTTGTTCGGCCCCGCCGCGGTACCGGGCAGGAGGCCGATCTCGCCGATGTGGTCGGCCGGAATGCAGCCGAGAAACGTGCCCCACTTGGCCGACGCTACGGGCACGAGCCCGTCGTTGACCGCGCCCGCATCGGTCAGCGCAAAGAGGATTCCGCCGGCCAGCAGCAGCGCGTCGATCTGATCAACCTGCTCGCTCCAGCGCGAGATGAACTTGGGCTCATCGGCGCTCTCGCAGCTCGGCCCCCCTTTGGACGCGTTCGACCGACCGGCGATCGAAAAATAGGCCACCGACGGCGAATTGCGATACAGCGCGCCGAACGCCGTGGCTCCCGCCGTGCTCAAGTTGTCAAGCGACGCCTTGACGTCTTGGGACCCGTTGCTCTGTCCGACATCGATCACCGACCCGAGCGCGTTGACCAGCGTCTCGAGCGGCGGCTGCAAAAACGCGGGCACATCTTTGAGCACGAGGTCGGCGACAGGGTCGCCGAAATGCGGAGTCGCGATGGTCGTCACCGACGCGACCTTGGCGGGGTACATGCTGGCCACGTAGCGGCAATCGAAGCCGCCCTGCGAGTGGCAGATGAGATTGACCTTGGCGGCGTGGGTCTCGGCGAGAACGCCATCGATGAACGTGCTCAGCTGCTCGCCACGCTTGGCCGACGAATTGAGCGCGTCGACCTGGCCAGCATAAACGACGTGTCCGTCCTTGCGCAGCGCCTCGGCGACCCCGTAAAAGTATTCCAGAGGCCCGAGCGACTTGAAGCCGAACATGCCATGCGCCAGCACGAACGGGTACGGCCCGTGCGACATCGTCCCCGGCGGCGCCGACGGATTCGAATACACCGGCGCGCCTGGCGCAACCGACGGAGCGGGCGTCGGCCCGGTTTCGGGCGGAAGCGGATTCGCCGCGCCGGGTTGCGGATTGGGAATGCAGCCGCCCAGGCCGACGGCCGCAAACAAGCAGCTAGAGGTAAGGAGGGCGGCGACGCGTACCTGCATGAGAGCCTCCGGCCGCGAATCTGACCAGCCCACCTACGTTGTGTCAAGCTATGGATATTTCAGGCGTTATGACGCGTGGCGTCAGACAAAATGGCAGGTCAATTGACCA
>JBBQIO010000308.1:0-5321 GCA_038325015.1 Polyangia bacterium | reverse complement strand
CTGTGCAGTTGCAGTCCCGCCGGTCGTCGCCGAAGCGTAAAGCGAAGCTGACAGATGACCGCCGGCGCCGGCAATGGGCTTGAATTTAACGCACAGCGTGCACGTGGCGCTGGCGGCCAAGGTTACGCCGCAGGTGTTGCTGCTGAGTGTAAAGTCGCCGCTATTGGTGCCGCTCAAAGCGCCGCTGACCGCCGACGTTGTGCTGGCGCCAGTATTGGTGACTGTGAACACCTGCTCGGAGCTTGAGCCGCCGGCCGCCAGACTGCCGTAGTCCTTGGTGGTCGGAGCGAGCATCAGCGCGCCGGGCGCGGCGCCGACCCCGGAGAGCGCAGTCGTCGCTGACCCTCCTGGCGAGGCGCTCAGCGTCAATGTCGTACTCAGCGGCCCCGCCGCGCCGGGCGTGAAGGAGACCGTCAACATGCAGTGCGCGCCGGCGGGGAGCGATTGGCCGTTGCAGCCGTCGCTCGAAATGGCAAAGTTGGTCGCGTCGCCGACTGCGCTGGTGATCGCCCCGCTGGCCGACGAGCCATTGTTGGTCAGCGTCAGTACGACGGAGGGCGCCGGCGTGGTCCCGATGACGTCGGTCCCAAAGTCGTACACGGTCTGGTCAACAACGAGGTTGGCCGTGCCCGCCAGGTCGATGGGTGCGATGTCCACGCCGTTGAGGTCCAGTGGCAGCGCCATGTCATGCGCCTCGACGCCGCTGACCGACAGATTGATGGCCTCGCACGCAGCAGTGAGCGTGGTCGTCTGCGACCCGGAACCAACGACTGCGCCCCCTTTGAGCGCGGTCACGGTGATAGCCACCGATTTTCCCGCCGGATAACCACCGGGAAAATCGAGCTCGACCGCACCGGTCGCCTTGCCGGCCACATGCGGCAACGTGGGCACCGTCGGTGTGGCGCCATCGATCGAGATCGAGACGCTGAGTGTGTCGGCCGCCGCGGAGGCGACATCGAGTTTCACGTTGACCAGGACCGTGTTGTGCTTACAGGCTCTGGTCCCACCGCCACACGCCGTCAGGCTGATCAGTGCGAGCAATCCAATGATACGCATGTCAGTTCGCCCTTACCGCGCCAAAACCCGGGGACGGATCTTTGGCGGCACCTGAGCCGACGCTCACACCCACGGCGACGCCGACGACCACGACCACCGCCGCCCCCGCGACCACTCCCCAGAACCACCCGCGCTTGTAGACTGGCTTTTCGGGCGGGGGCGCGGTTGCGACTAAATTGACGTTGGTAGTTGTCGTCGTGCTCGCGGGCGGTGTCTCAGCAGCGCTGGTCGACGCGGCGTTCGGCTGTGGCGTCTCGGTTGTGCTGGCCGGCGGCGTCTCGCTCGATGGCGGCTCGGTCGTTGTCCCGCCTCCGCCGATGGCGGCCGTGCTGGTGGGCGGCGCAGACGCAGCCTGCTGGTCCTGGTCGAGCGCGCGCCGGAGATTCTTGATGAGCTCCGTGACCTCGGCCCGGTTAGGCGCAACTCGTCCGTAGAAGCGGAGATAGTTCTGATAGAGCGTAAGCGCACGCTGCTTGTTGCCGGCTAGTCGATGCGCCTGGGCTGCGTTGTAAAGAAGGGCGCGATCGGGTTTGAGCTCGTACGCGCGCTCGTAGGCCTGCGCCGAGGCGTCGTATTTGCCGAGCGCGAACGCGGCATTCCCGCGATCGTAGTAAGCCTTGGCGTCGGGCTCATCAGCCACGCTGGCGGTAGCGGTGAACAGGAGGATCGTTGCGAAAACTATTCTCAGCATCGCCCGAGCGTATCGAAAAAACTCGATTTCGAGAAGACCGAAATCGAGCGCGGATGGACTAAAGAGGCGGTTCGTTGGCCCGCCGGCGCCGCTTTATCCACCCGCGCTGTTAAATTCAATCAGTGCAGAATGCGGAGGCGTTCCATCTCGGGGCCGCGCGTGGCGTCGGCCTCGGCCTCGAACTGGGTGAACTTGACCGCCATGCCGGTCAACGAGCGCGGATCGCCGCCCTCGCTGAAGTTCAAGAAGTAGTGGTTCTTGACCTCGCCGCGCGCGACGATCGACGCGCTTGAATCGGCGGCACTGAAGTGGACCCGCACCTGGGTGCCGAGCGGCAGCGGCTCCTGCAGCTCGAGCAAGATGCCGCCCGACGAGATGTTGCGGGCCACGGCGTTGCATTCGCCAAACGCTTCACTGGAGAGCACGACTGGAAATGCCGTAAGGAATCTGAGGGCCTGCCGCTTGTCCATTCATTGCCTCTCGCCTATTCTGTAGGGCCATCGTAAGCGGGTGTTCAAGTGAGGTCAAATATCCTACATGTAGGACAGTTCTTACAGGGTAGTACGCGGCCGGGATTGCCGTCGCCCAGGGAGCGGTTGGCGTGAAGGATCGGCTGCTCGAATTCGCGCGTCTGTGCCGGCAGAACGGACTGCGCGTCTCGACCTCCGAGGTGCTCGACGCAACCCGCGCCATCGAGCTCGTCGGCTTGGGCGAATCGGCGACGCTACGGGCCGCGCTCGAGGCTACGTTGGTCAAGCGCAAGAGCGATGCGGATCTGTTTGGCGAGCTGTTCGACCTCTATTTTTTGCGGCGCGGCGAGCTCCTGGCCGGCGCCGAAGTCCCGCCGCTGATCGAGGCGCTGCGTAAACAAGGCCTGACCGACGACGAGATTGAGGCCTTGGTGGCGCTTTTGGCCGAGGAGGCCGCGCGTATGCAACCGCTCTTGCGGGCCAGCCTCGGGCTGCGCCGCACACAGCTCGAGGGGCTCCTCCGGCTGGCCGGCATTCAGATCGATCTGTCGCGTCTACAAAATCCGCTGCAGGTCGGCTTTTTCACGCAGCAGCTCCTCGAGCAGCTCGGCATGCGCGGCGCGGCCTCGGAGCTGACGGCTCTCGAAGGGCGCCTCGGCCGCAAGGTCGGCGCCGAGCGCGCGCAGCAGATCGCCGACTTCGCCCGGCGCAATCTGGACCAGCTGCGCTCCTCGGTGCGCGGCTACGTGTCGGAGGAGTTCAGCCGACGCCACGTCGACTACACGCAGCAGATGCGCAAACAGCTCCTGGCCGATAAGCCGTTCTCGGCGATGAGCGAAGCTGAGCTGCGCAAGCTGCGCACCGAGGTGACCCGGCTGGCGCAAAAGCTGCGGCAGATGGTCTCGTTGCGCCGCAAGGTGCGTCGCCGCGGCCGCCTCGATCCGCGGCGCACGATGCGGCGGGCGATGGCCACCGGCGGCGTGCCGTTTCGCCTGGTGCTGCGCCGCCGCCGCGTCGAGCGGCCGCGGCTGGTTGTCTTGTGCGACATCTCCGATTCGGTGCGCCACGTCTCGCGCTTCATGCTGCAGTTCGCGTTCACGCTGCAATCCGAGTTCAGCCGCGTGCGCTCGTTCGTCTTCGTCTCGGACTTGGGCGAGTGCACCGACCTGTTCAAAGAGCACGAGATCCAGCGGGCCATCGACCTGACCTGCGGCGGCGCCGTCATCGGCACCTTCGCCAACTCGAACTTCGGCCGTGCGTTTCGCATCTTCACAGAGCGCTACCTCGATGCGGTCACGTCGCGCACCACCGTCTTGGTGATCGGTGACGGCCGCAACAACTACCATCCGCCCGAGGCGTGGGCGCTGGGCGACATCCGGGCGCGCGCCAAGAAGGTGCTGTGGCTCAATCCCGAGTCGCCGGTGTCGTGGGCCTTCGGCGATTCTGCGATGCGCGACTACGAGCCGCACTGCGACCGCGTCGAGGTGGTCAACAACCTGGCGTCGCTGGCCAAGCTGGTCGACACGCTCGTTCTTTAGCGCGACGTCAGCGAGGCTCTAGGATCAGCCGATCTTTGCTGTCGACGTGGGCCTCGACATTGGCGCGCGACCAGAGCATCGGGTGGTCGCGCCCGGCCAGCCAATCGGCGATGAAGTCGTCGTAGTGTTGCGATCCGATGTGGCCCGATTGGCCGGTCGTGTGCGTGGCGCGGCACGCATCCCAGTCGCTGACGTCGATGAGCTGGCGATAAGAAGCGGTGAAGCCGGGATTGCTCGAACGCTCCTTGCCGAACAGCGACGTCGACAAAAAGCTCGCCTGCCACACCGTGCTCGAATCACCGCCATAGGGAAAGGGCCCGCGGTTGAACACCAGATCGAGCGGTTTTTGCGCACCGAGCGGATGGGCAAAGTGCGCCTGATGCACGCGCCCCCAACGCCACTGCCCCATCTCCGATCCGAGTGTCGTCTCGAGCCAGTCGAGCGCGGCGGCGAGCGCACGCCCGAGGAGCGCCACGGCACCATCGGGCAGCCACAGCGGATCATTTGTTTCCAAGAGGCGCACCAGCGACAGCGCCGTGCGATCAAAGAAGCCAAGAGCGAACGGCTCGACCACCGGGTGAAAGCCGACGCCCATGAAGTGGGGCGCGAGCGCGCCGAGCGCAGGCTCGAGGAGGCGACGCAGCGCGAAGTGCGAAACCGTCTCGTAGATCGTCGCCGCAACCGAATCCGCACCGACCACGAAGTCCCACTCGGCGAGCAGTGCCAATGCACGATCCGCCACCAGACCACGCGGTGCGACCTCCGGCGTGGCGCACAGCGCGGCGCGATGGCCAACCAGAAGCCGACACAGCGCCGGCGCCGCCAGCGATTTTTGGTCGAGCTGCATGGCACGAAAATCGTCGAGCGAAAGAGCGCTCTTTTGCATGAGCAGCTCGACGATGCGGGCCGCGCGGAACCCGCTCATCGGCTCGTCGCCCAAATAGTGCGGGTCATTTGCTGGCGCGATCTGGTTGTTGGCCGACGCCAAAAAATGGGCCGGCGGGTTGTATACCGACGGCAGCTCGTCGAAGGGGATGGCGCCCACCCATTCGTATTCGCCGGTCCAGCCGGGCTGCGGTACCAGCGCCCGGCCTTGCTTGCGAATCGGAATTCGCCCGACCAGCTGGTAGCCGATGTTGCCGGCCCGATCGGCGTACACCATGTTCAGCGCCGGCCCGTCGAAATAGGAGACCGCCGTGCGCCACTCTTGCCAGTTGCTGGCGCGACCGAGCGCGGCCGCGGTTCTGGCGATGCGGCTCGGCTGATGACCGCTCCAGGCCAACGCCAGCGCAACCCGTTCGTTGGGCCGCGTCCAGGCATCGGCGCTCAGCCTAGCGTGCACTCGTGCGGTCAGCTCGGCGGCGGCGACGATTCCGTCGGCCCCTTGACCGGTCGCCAGTAGCGGCCCGTGATGGGTCACGTAAATGCGCTCGATGTGCGGCGATTTGCGCCCCTTGACGAGGATCGGCTCCTCCAGGATCGACAGCGGCCGCCACTGCCCCTCGAACAGATAGGCATCGTCGGTGACCCGCTCGATGAACAGATCTTGCGTGTCGGCCAGCGCGG
>JBBQIO010000307.1:0-5342 GCA_038325015.1 Polyangia bacterium | reverse complement strand
AGCGACATCGTCACCCGCGAAGTTCCCGCCGACCGCGTGGTCCTCGCCGAGGAGCCGCTCGCCGCGACGGGCGTACAGCCTGCGCACAAGCCGCTCCCCGCACATCCCCGACTCGTGCCGCTGGCCGCCCAGCCGCCGCTCCCCATTGCACCAGCGCTGTCGCCGCACGCCGCACTAACCGTGAATGCATCATTACCGACCACCCGTCAGGAGACTGATCCATGGGCATGATGACCGTCATTTCGACGCTCGATGAACGCGGCCACGAAGTCATGGGGCCGGACACCATCGTCTATCATTTTCCGTCCGCCAACATCGTGAGCGGTTCGCTCTTGACCGTCGAGAGCAACCATTTTTGCGTGCTCAAATCGCGCGGCGCCATCCTCAACGTTTACGAGACCGGCCAATATCCGATCACCACCGGCGACAAGCCGATTGTCGGCTCGTTCATTCAGGGCTTTTTCGGCGGCACGAGCCCGTGGCAATACGAGGCGCTGTACGTCAATCGCGCCAAGCTGGTGGTCAGCGCCGCCGGTCTCGCACTCTCCAAAGAGATGGCCGAGATGCGCTACGACGTCGACTACTACATTCATGTTCCAACCCGCGAAGGCGCGCTCAAGCTGATTCAGCACATGCCCTACGCGGGTCAGGCGCTGACCACAGCGCAGCTCAACAAATACGCTGGGCCGGTCGTCGAGCAGGCCATCAATCAGGTGGTGCAGCTGACGCCACTCGAACAAGTCAACGAGAAGATCCACGAGCTGTGCGACATCGTGCGTGGCCACCTGACCGAATTCCTCGATGGTTATGGCATCGCGCTCGATATGGTCAAGGTGCTGGTGCGGCCGAACGACGAGCGCATGCGCGCGCTCATCGGGCTCAAGGCGTTCGGGCTCTCGGAGATCGACGCGGTTCGCTACTACTCGGCGATTCTCATGGCCGAGCGCGGCGTGGTCAGCGCGCCCAACATGGCGATCGGTCAGCCCTTCAACGTCAACGGCGTGACGCCCACCCTCCCGGTGCCCGGCTTGCGCAACGTCAGCGGCGACGGAAAATAGCCATGGCCGAGGATCCGCGAACGACGCAGCTGGTGGTGCACGCGCTGGTCGAAAATCGGCTGGCCGCCGATCCCGTCGGCGCCGTCGTGCAGATTATGTTGAACGGCCTCGGATACAAGTTCGACGATCTGGCGAACGTCTCGCGCGACAACGATCAGCTGATTCGCGCCCGCGCCTCCGAGCTGCTGGCCGAAGCGAGCCGAACGCTACACACGCTGGAGGCCGGGTTCCGTGAAGCACACGTCGGCCCGTCGACGCGCGAGCAGCCGTTTCCGCCCGCCCAGGCGACGGCCGCGCTGCGCAGTCTGGATGCACTCCGGCGACGCGTCGGCGATCTGAGCACCACCGTGCTCACGCTGGAGACGCCTGCGACGGACCGCGTATGGGCCCGCCTGCGCGGCGAGCGCGATCTCCTCGAACGGCTGCTCGCGACCGACATCGGAATCGTCGCGCAGGCGCAAGACCTGCTCGCCGCCTGCCAGTCGCTCGACGTCACCCTAGTCCACGAAAAGAAGCTGACCGCGACCGACATTCCGCTGGCCACGCTCGAATCTGTCCTCCGCGAGCGCCGCGCGCTGCTCTCGATCCTCTAACCCGGCGATCTCGTCGACCTGGCGATTTCTGCTCGGAGCATGACGCAAAACAGCGGGAATCGGCATCAGAAGCAATGTGCTGTGCCGGCGGAAAAGCACAGCATGAACGATTCCCCGTCATAGTAGCGCCGACTGCGAGGACCGATGGACGCTGTCAACTGGAGCCGGTTTCAATTTGGTTTCACCATCACCTATCACTATCTATTTCCGCAGCTCACGATGGGTTTGGCGCTGCTCATCGTCGTGTTCAAGGCGATTGCGCTGCGCACCGAAAATCCTCACTACGATGATGTGGCGCGTTTCTGGGCGCGCATCTTCGGACTAAATTTCGCGGTCGGCGTGGTGACCGGTATTCCGCTCGAATTTCAATTCGGGACCAACTGGGCGCGCTTCTCGAAATTCTCCGGCGGGGTCATCGGAATCACGTTGGCCATGGAGGGCATGTTTGCCTTTTTCGCCGAATCGGCCTTTCTCGGCCTGTTTTTGTACGGCGAAAAGCGGCTCTCGCGGCGGGCCCATTTTGGCGCCGCATTTATGGTCTTCATCGGCTCGTGGCTGTCCGGCTATTTCATCATCGTGACCAACGCGTTCATGCAGCATCCGGTGGGCTATGGTGTGACGGCGAGCGGGCTCTCGTTGACCAACGCGTCGGCCTATCTGTTCAATGTGTGGGCGCTTTGGGAATACGCGCACACGATGACCGCCGCCGTGGTCACTGGCGCGTTCGTGGTCATGGCAGTGGGCGCCTACTGGACGTTGGCCGGCACGCACCGCGAGCACGCGCGAATCTGCCTGCGCACCGGCGTGCTGGTCGGCGCCGCGGCGTGCGTGCTGCAGCTCTTTCCCACCGGCGATCATCAAGGCAAGCTGCTGGCCGAATATCAGCGCCCGACGCTGGCCGCGATGGAGGGCAAGTTCGCCCACAGCGCACGCGCCGACCTGGTGCTGATCGGTCAGCCGGACGTGCCCAATCGCAGCCTCGACAATCCGATTGCCGTGCCGGCGATGCTCAGCTTTTTGTCCTACGGATCGTTCGGCGCCGAGGTCAACGGGCTCGATGATTATCCGCGCGATCAATGGCCGGACAATATCGAGCTGCTCTATTACGCCTATCATGTGATGGTCGGGCTCGGGACGCTGTTCCTCTTGATCATGGGTATCTCGCTTCTGCTTTTGTGGCGCGGAACATTGTCCGAATCGCGCTGGATGCTGTGGATTTTGATGCTCGCGTTTCCTTTTCCCTATATCGCGACTACCGCCGGCTGGATGACGGCTGAGCTTGGCCGGCAGCCCTGGATCGTCTACGGATTGATGCGAACCAGCGACGGAGGCTCTCCTTTGGTCTCGGCCGGCAGTGTGGCCTTTTCGACGCTCGGCTGGTTGGGTCTCTATTTCGTGATTGGTGTTTTATTCTTGTCGCTGGTCGGCCGGGAACTGCAGCGCGGGCCCATTTTTCAAAATGGAAGCCATTGATGGAAGCGACCTGGTACGCGCTGATTGCGCTCATGTTGACCGTCTATGTGGTCTTGGATGGCTTCGATTTTGGCGCTGGCATCCTGCATCTGTTCATCGCGCGCACCGACGAGGAGCGGCGCACGGTGCTGGCCGCGATCGGCCCAGTTTGGGACGGCAACGAAGTCTGGCTGATCGCAACCGGCGGCGTCCTGGTATTTGCCTTTCCCGCAGCGTATGCAACCGGCTTTTCGGGGTTTTACATGCCGCTCATGATGGTGCTTTGGCTGCTCATCCTGCGCGGTCTGTCGATCGAGCTGCGCAGCCACGAGCAGTCGCCGCTGTGGCGCGCGTTTTGGGACGGCGCGTTTGCGTTTTCATCTGCGGTCGTAGCGGTAGTGCTCGGTGCAGCGCTGGGCAACGTGATCCGCGGGGTTCCGATCGACGAATCGGGATGGTTTCATGGCGCGCTGTTCACCGACTTCGCGGTCGGCCCGCGCCCCGGCGCGCTCGACTGGTTCACGGTGCTGATCGGCGTCTTCGCGCTGGCCACCATGGCCGGCCACGGCGCGCTCTATCTGTGGTTGAAGACCGAAGGTCCGATCGCGGCGCGCTGCCGTCGTGTGGCGCGCCCCTTGTGGTTGGCCATTGGGCTGGTGGCGATCGTCGTCACGTTCGCGGTCGCCCGAGTCCAGCCGGCAATGGTGCAGATGTTCGTTCACAGGCGCTGGTCGTGGCCGCTGCCGCTGCTTTCGATCGCTGGGCTTGCCATGCTGTCCTACGGTCTTTGGCACGCACGCGAACGGCTCGCGTTCCTCGGTTCGATCACGTTCATCGTCGGTCTCCTCACCTCAACTGCGGCGGCGTCCTTTCCGCTGCTCTTGCGATCGACGCTGAGCGCGCGCTATTCCATCGATGTGTACAGTGCCTCCAGCGGTCATCACGGGCTGGCCGTCGGGCTGGCGTGGTGGATCCCGGCGATGCTCCTGGCGTGCGGCTATTTCACCTATCTGTTTCGCTCGTTCCGGGGAAAGGTACGGCTGTAAGAGTAAAGTATCCGGATGCCGCGCATCCTTGTGGTCGAGGACGACACCGTATTGCTCGACGTGCTGCGCCAGGCGTTCGTGCAGCGCGGCTGGGAGGTCGTCGGGGCGCAGTCGGTGGCCGAGGCCTTGACGGTCTTTGGGCAACAACGGCCGGATGTCGTTCTCACCGACAAGAACTTGCCGGGTGGTGCGATCACTTCCGCGCAGGCCGGCGTCGAGCTGGTGCGTCAGATCCGCCAGCGCGACGCTGCCGTCGGCATCGTCATGATGACCGGCTACGGCACGCTCGAAAGCGCGCGCGATACGCTCAACCTGGGCATCGACGACTATCTCGAAAAGCCGTTCGGCAGCCTCGCCGACGTGACGTCGCGCCTGCACGCTCTGGCCGACAAAGCTGGGGCGCGCCGCCGTGCTGCCGCCGCTGACCGCCGCGGTGCGCCGCTGACCATCGTCGTCGCCGCCAACGAGGCGCGCGGGCCCCGGATCGTCCGACTCATGGGCGACACGCGAGACCGTGTCCTGTGCGTCGCCAACCCCGACGACGTCAAGCCGTCGGCCCGCAGCGAAAATGCCGACGTCGTGATCCTCGACGGCGGTTCCTATCCCGAGGAGCTCACCTGTCTGGTCGTGGGCATCAAGACGCGCGTGCGTACGGCGTCCTGCGTCGTATTGTCGGACCATGTCGCGCTGGCCGACGTCAAGCGCCTGATCGAGCTCGAAGTGCGCGCCCTGGTCGACGCGCCGCTCGACGGTAACCATTTCGCGGCCGAGCTGCGCGCGGTTCTCGAGCGGCTCCGGCGCTGACCCCCGCCTTGACCGTATCGGCGGGCAGTGGTCGCACACGCAAGTGTCGCCGTACTGAAGATCCGAGGCGGCGGCGCACCCATCGGGACACGATGCGTGGCAGATCGGCGGCTGCAGGCTGACGCACTTGCCCGAGGCCACGTCGCAGGAGGTGAACGGACCCGGGCAGTCGGCGTCCTCAAAGCAGCTGCATTGATTGTTGTCGCACGACCGATGGCAGGTGCCGCTCGTCGCGGTGCCGATGGCAAGCTGGCAGACGCTCGTGCAGACGCTCAACGCGCCTAAGCAATAGAAGTGTGCGTCACACTGATCGTCCGTCGTGCACGAGGGTTCTGCCGGACAGGCCGCGTCGACGACACAGCCGACGGCGCAACACGTCTGATCAGGTC
>JBBQIO010000306.1:0-5349 GCA_038325015.1 Polyangia bacterium | reverse complement strand
AAAGATCGCCTTGAGATAGGCGGCCGACGAATGGGTGCCGATCCAGCCCAGCACCGGGCGCTGCGCCGGCGCGTGTGCAGTGGGGCGCCACACATCGCTGTCGACGACGGTCGGAATGATGTCGACGGCGCGATTGTACTCGCGCGCGAACGCGGCCAAATGCGGGCTGCCGGCGATCACTTGGCGCGCGGCCGCGAGGGTGAAGTAGGTTTTGGTCGGCATCTTCAAAAGGCGCGACAAAAGGGCGCCGTAGGTCGGCGAGGTGTACGGCACCCACACCGGATCGTCGAGATCGAAGAGCAGCGGCTGACGAAACGCGCGTGCGCAAAGCCACTCCAAGATCGGCGGGCCGACGAGCGCGGCCTCGCGCTGGATGAGCACCCCGTCAACACGTGCCGCGTCGGCCAAGTCGCGCATTCGTCCGATGAGCGCGCGCGCCGCGGCGGCGATTTTGTCGGCCGGGTGGCCGGCCGAATAGAGCACTCGGAAGCCGCGCTCGTCGAGAAACGGGCGCAGGATCGCGTCGATGCCGGCGCGTGCCAGCGCCGGAACGTACTGCGCCAGTCGATAGCGCGTGGCCGCCGAGCGAATCGGTGCGGGCGCCCACATCAACAGGCGCCTCATGTGCCGACCCGGGTCGGCTCGGGGACCGAGGTGTCGCTATCGGCAAACAGCAGCCGTGGATCGATCCCGCGCGCGGCGCACCGCTTGGCGAACACACCCAGCGACGCAAAGATGAACAGCAGCACAAAGATCTGGGCCCGCTGGCGAAAGCCAGAGCCGATATTGCCGTGCACCAGCGAATAGGCGACGACCAGCACGCCGGAAAATAAAAACAGCGGTGACAGCGCGGCAAAGCGATCGCGCACTGCCAAGCGCAAACCGCGAATCAGCGACGGAAACAGCCACCACCAGACCAGCATCTCGGGCAGCGTCAACGCGGCGCGGAGCGACGTCATCTGCCACGGGAATGGCGAGAGCAATAGGGTCGCCATGCCGAGCGGCAAGAAGGCGAGCGCGCCGCCCGGCGTCGAGATGTCCACGTCCGCGGAGAAGCCCGAGGCGGCGCTGGTCGCCATGCCGTTGCGGAAGGTCGAGATGCGCTGCAGCGACATGTACTCGGTGCCCTGCTGCGCACTGCCCGCCAGGCCGAGGACGAGCACCATCCCAGCCAAGACGCCAGCGATGACAATCTGCTTGGTGGCGCCGCGCAGCACTTTGGTGCCGCGCTCGAACGCGAGCGAGCCGACCACCGCGAAGGTCAAGATGTAGAACATGTAAAAGCGGATCGGCAGCACCGCGAAGATCGGCAGCACCGACGCCAAAAGCGTCCACAACGTGAAGCGCTTTTTGAGCCGCACGCAGCCGAGCAACGAAGTCAAAATCAAGAGCACCATCAGCGGGTCTTTGAGCGCAATCGAGCTCCACAAGATCATCGACGGCACGAACGCCGCAAGCAGCGTCGCGCGCCGGGCGACAAGCGGCTGGAAGAACTCGCGCGCCAAGCGGTAGACGAGATAGACCGACGAGGCGCCGATGACGCAGTTCAAGTAGGACGCCGCCGCTTGCAGCGGCCCGATGAGATAGTAAATCGCGGCGCACACGTAGTAGTAGCCGGCGTTGTTGGCCAAGCTGGTCATCAGCAGTGGCGGCGGCATCTCGCCGTGCCAGGCGGCGGCCTGCCACAGGCCGATCCATTCGTAGCCGTCGGCGTCGTCGTGAAATAAACGCGTTGCGGGCAGCGCGGCAAACATCGTCGCTGCGGCCAGTCGCAAAGCGAGCGCAAACAGGAGCGTGCGGACCAACCAGGCGCGCTCGGCCGCCGGCACGCCGCGTGTGCATAGCTGCACGACGGTCACGCCGATCACCGAGAAGATCACCAATGCCAGAACGGTTGCCATCAGCTGTGCGGCACCCGCTGGCGCTCGTCCGCGACGACGGCAAAGAGGTCGGCGAGCTGGTGCGCAACGTGGGCCGGCGCGTAGCGTTGCCGAATCTCGCTGCTGGCGGCCATCGCCGCGGCCCGCGCGTGACCGACGCCGCCCAGCAGATCGATGACCGCCTTCGCCAGCGCACTGACATTGCCGACGGGAAAATAGCGCACCGACGCCAGCTGCCCGGCCATCGCACGATTCGGCGCGATGTCGGAGAGCGCTGCCGGCAGACCCGCGCCGAGGGCCTCGCCCAAGGTCAGCGGTAGTCCCTCGGTGTGGGTGGCGAAAAGAAAGAGCGACGCTAACGCGTAGATCGGCGCCATCTCCGCTTGATAGCCGAGCAGGCGCACGTGGCGCTCCATGCCGGCCTCGGCGATCCGCGCACGCAGCTGGGCCTCGGCAGGTCCCGAGCCGGCGATCAACAAGAGCGCGTTGGGGCGGGCGACCGCTATCTGACGCATCGCCGCGATCGCCTCGCCATGCCCTTTGGCCAGCACCAGGCGGCCGGCCGAGACGATGATCTCGCTTTGGGCCGGGATCTGGAGGCGCGCGCGCCACGCAGAGCGCTCTCCAGTAGAGACCTCGCGACAGCGCTCAAGCTCGACGACGTTGGGGATCACGTGCACGCTCGCTAGCGGCACTCCGACGCTGCGCGACCAGGTGTTGCGCACATAGTCCGAGACCGCGACGTAATGTGCGTGGCGCGACGAGCTGAGCCAATCGACGCTGCGAAACAGCGCGCGCAGCCGTCGCGACCCGCCGAAGTCGCCGAGCGCACCGTCCTCGTAAATGACGTTCTGCCACGTCGTGACGCACGGCCGCTGACAAACGCGCGCGACCATACGCGCGGCCAGATGCGCGACCAGCAGCTGCCCGTGCACCACGTCGAGAGACAGCGCGCGCGCCTGACGTGCCAGACGAAACAGCGCCGGCGCTAGCGCCGCACGGCTGCGCACTTCGAGCGGAATCAGCGTCTCGGCATGCCGGCGAAATTCGTCTTCGAGGCCGCCCCGGCCGTACAGCCAGGCGACGTGGCTGCGAATGCCCAGCGCCTTGAGCTCGCGGACCATGGCCAAGAGGTTTCGCTCGGCGCCGCCGGGCGCCAGCTGATCGATCACATGCAGCACATCGAGCGACCGATTCATACGCACCCCCCACGCCGCGGCATCACGCCCCGCGCAACCGTTCCAGATCGGCCAACGTGTCGACAGAAAACCACGCCGCGGGCTGGACACTGGAGACATACAGCTGACGCGCCGCCATGAGCTGCGCCCAGACCTGGTAAAAATTGTCGCTGACTTTACAGCGCCGGTTGATCTCGGCCGGCCGCAGCACCTGAATGCCCGAGCCATAGATCGGCGTCGGCTGCTCGCGGCTCAGCTCGGTCACGACGCCGCTCGGGTCATGCGCGATGAAGTCACCAGCCACGCCGTCGACGGGCGCGACCGGCACGAGCATGCCGAGCGGCGCACCGCGATCGTAGTAGTCCTCTTCGAGCGCGAGGAAATCGATCTCGGTGACGTTGTCGCAGGTCAGGACGAAAATCGGCTCGTCGATATGGCGCACCAGCGTGTGAAACAGCCACCACGCGTTGCCATGCCCCTCGGTGTTGAAGATGGAATCGACGCCGCGCTCAATTAGGTGCTGCGCCAACATCGCGCCTTTGTAGCCGACGGTGACGTGGACTTGCGGAATGTGCGCGCGAATCTTGGCGATGCCGTTGCCGATCAGCGTCGAGTCGAGATAGGGCGCCATCGGCTTGGGGATGATGCTGGTCAACGGACCCATGCGCAGGCCGCGGCCGGCCGCCATGATCACGGCGTGGCGAATGCGCGGCTGCGTCATTGCGCGACGACTTCCTCGGGATAGCGAATCAGCGCCAAAAGCTCCTCTTTGGAGAGTCGCTCGGCGTTGGCCGACGACAGCGCGGTTTTCGGCGGCGCCGCCGATTTGGTGTTGAAGGCGATGACGAAGTGGTCAACGTCGCCGTAGCGCGCGACGCGGGTGTAGGGCAGCTCGAGCTCGCCGATGAGATCTTCGTCGGGGCGATCGCCGGGGCGACCTTCGATGACCTTCCACGATCCGCCGCGCGCCGCGACCCAGACTTCGAGAATGTCGCGCACCAGCGACGCCTTCATCACGCGCGAGAGGACCTGGCCGTGAACCTCATCGATGTGGTCGAGCGCGGTCGTGACCAGCGTGACGGCCTCTTCGACGCGAAAGAAAAAGCGGCGCATCTCGGGGCCGGTGGTGCCTATGAAGCCGTCTTGGCTGAGCATCGTGCGCCAGATCGGAAAGACCGATCCCGTCGACCAAGCGATGTTGCCGAAGCGCACGCAGGCAAAGCGCGTCTGCGTCTTGCCGTCGAGCGAGCAGAACAGGCGCTCCATGAGCGCCTTGGTCATGCCGTAGGTGTTGCGCACGGGCGGCGCTGCCTTGTCGGTCGAGACGCCAATCACCGTCGAGACGCCCAGCTCCATGGCGACGCGGCCGACGTTCTGCGAGCCGGCGACGTTGACGTCAATGCATTCGTGCGGATTGCGCTCGGCGAGATCGACGAACTTGGACGCCGCAGCGTGAATGACCACCGTCGGGCGTGCCTCGACGAAGCCGTCGCGCACGGATTCGATGCGGCAGACGTCCATGGGAATCACGGGGCAGCCGGTTTCGAGCTCGGCAAGGCGGTTTTGCTCGTTGTTGCGTCCGGTCAAGACCACGCGAAAACGGCTCTTGAGCGAGCGCGCCAGGCTGCGCCCCAAGAAGCCCGTGCCGCCGGTAATCAGCAGCGTCGGGGCCGACGGATCCAAAAAAGACGGGGTCATTTGCGGGGTACCTTAGGGCCCGCGAATTGGGGAGTCAACGAGGCGGCCATCCCGGTTGGTGGATGTGCTCTATTGAGGCGTTCAAACCTGGGCGCTCAAGAACCTCCACCGACCGCACGCTCGGTCGGAAATACGGCGGTCGTCTCCCACGGCGGCACGACTCCAGCTTCACGGAAATACTCCTGGTGGAGGCGGATGACCGTCTCGAAGTCGGGCACACCTTTGACGCGCCGCACGATTGTCGTGTCTCCGATCGGCCACGGATTGAGGCGGGCGATGCGGCGCCGGGCGAGCACGGCGCCAGTTTCCGCGAACGCCTGTGTCAACCGTGCGAGCGCCGCGATGCGCGTCTGCCCGATTGTGCGCATCACGCCAAGGTATTGCTTCAGGAACGCGGGTGCCTCGCGGGCACTACCCAACATCGCCTTCACATAAATTTTGGGGAAATCGATGTTGGGGATCAGCTCGGACCGGCCGGTCCTCTCGAGCGCGAGCAACATGGAGGGAGCAATCACCGGCTCCCAAACGAACGATTTCGGCAGGAGCGGCGGCCAATCCACGAATGCGTATTGAGCGGTATGCGCCTGATTGCG
>JBBQIO010000305.1:0-5382 GCA_038325015.1 Polyangia bacterium | reverse complement strand
CGCCGGCTGCGGGCGAATGCGAAAATCGTCGGTGAACATCGCCCAGCGAATCACGCCTTGGCCGTCGAGAAGTAGGTCGGCGGGGCGCGAAACATCGCTGCCGCCGTGCCCTTTGACGTGCAAAAGACCATAGCGCTTGATCACCGTTTCGTCGGCATCCGAAAGGAGCGGAAAGCCTAGCCCAAGCTGGCTCTTCATCTTCAGCGACGGCTCGGCGGGGTCGACACTGATAGCGACGATGTGGACGCCCGCCGCAGCGAACGCTTCGGCATTTCGCGCCAATCCCGCCAGCTCCGAACGGCAGAACGGGCACCAGGAGCCGCGGTAAAAAACCAGCAAGGTCGGATGGCCCCGCAGCGACGCGAGCGCGACCGGTCGGCCGGCTTCATCGGGGAGCGTGAAGTCTGGCGCGACGGTGCCGATGGCCAGCTCTTGGGGCGCCGGCGGCAGATCGTGCGTCGCCCCATGCACGAACAGCAAGAACCCAACGGTGGCCGCCACCGTAAGCACGGCAGCGACGGTGGCCACCACCCGCACATGCCGCTCGCGCCACGCGCGCACCGCGAACAGGAGCGTCACCACTGTAGCCGAGACCGCGACGATCTCGAGGGGCCAGGGCCGGTCGCGCAGGTCGAGCGGCAGCATGCCCATGAAGTTGAGGCCCGCATAGGGGAACATTCCCGTGGCGAGCGCGACAAGCGCAACGGTGACGGGCTGCCACCAGCGCAGGGGTTTTCGCGAGTCTGTCGGTTGTCCGGTCATTGCGACTCCCTTTGACGCCCGCGCGAGGTGCGGCGTGAGCTCAGCACGAGATCGGCGGCGCTCTCGGCGTCGGCCAAGAGCTCTTTGGGTGACATTTCGAGCTGCGCGCGAAGGGTCAGACCGCGCGCCAGATCGAGGACCTGCTTGGCGCGTGTACCGACGGGAAAGTCTGGCGGCAGCTGCTTGGCCTCGACCGCGCTGTGGAGGCGCTTTTCGATCAGCGCGACGGTGGCCGCCGCCCCGCGCCGTAAAAACGCTCGGACCTCGGCGTCGTCGACCAGCGGCGCGACGCAGATCAGGAGACACCCCCACGCCGAGTCTTTCCCGGTGGCGCTCTTTACCGAGTAGCTGAGGAATCGGCCAATGGCCTCTCGCACGTGCGACGGCTCGCCCAGGGCTGCGGCGGCCAGAGCCCCTTTGCTCGCGGCGTATCTCTGCAAGCAGCGCATGAACAGCGCGTGTTTGTCCCCAAAGATCGCATAGAGGCTGGGTCGTCCGACTCCCATCCCGTCGACGAGATCGTCGATCGTGGCGCCGTCGTAGCCCTTGGCCCAGAAGACATGGATCGCGCGCTCGAGTGCTTCGTTCTCGTCGAAGCCGCGCGGGCGCCCGCGTGGTAATTCTTGTTTTTGAACCATGTAGTTCGAAACTCCTTGACCGATGGGCCTTGCCTCTTTCGAATATCGTACCACTCAGTTCGAAAACAACAACCGCGGACGTCGAAGCGCCCATGATTCTGGCCATCAGCCAGAGCGTGCAAAGCGCTGCACTCCACTCGCTGACCTCGACGAGATCGCCAGGTCGCCTAGAGCGTCGTAGACTCCCCCCATCGTGTTCGTCGATTTTCTTTACGAGCTGCGTCGTCGTGGGCTCAAGGTCGGGCCCCAAGAGGCGCTGACGCTCGCTGACGCGCTCAACCGCGATCTGCACGACACCACGCTCGACGGCTTTTACGATGTCGCGCGCGCGCTTTTGGTCCATCGCGAGCAGGACCTCGACGCCTTCGACACGGCATTCGCCAGCTATTTCGAGGGCATCGAAAAAGAGTCGCTGGCGATCAGCGAAGAGCTCTTGTCGTGGCTGCGCGAGGCCAAGCCCAGGCGCGAGCTGACCGACGACGAACGTAAGCTGCTCGAGACGCTCGACCTCGACGAGGTGAGGAAGCGCTTTGCCGAGCGGCTGCGCAATCAAAAGAGCCGACACGACGGAGGCAATCGCCACATCGGCACCGGCGGCACCTCGCCGTTCGGCAAAGGCGGCACCCATCCGAGCGGCATCTCGGTCGGCGATGGTCCGTCGTCCGGTCAGGGCGCGCTCGCGCGGGCCGGCGCGCACGGGTCGCGTAACCTGCGCGGCGATCTGACGCTCGACGTGCGGCAGCTCGAAGTGGCGCTGCGCCGGCTGCGCAGCTTCGTCCGTGAAGGCGCGCACCTGGAGCTGGACATCGACGGCTCCATCGCCAAGACCGCGAGCAACGGGGGCGAGCTCGAAGTGGTGCTGCGTCCGGAACGCCGCCCGGCCGTGCGCGTGCTGCTTTTGCTCGATGTCGGCGGCTCAATGGATCCGCATGTCGAGGTCACCGAGCGGCTGTTCTCGGCGGCCAAACGCGCCAAGCACTGGAAGCAGCTGACGACCTACTATTTTCACAACTGCGTCTACGCCCATGTCTACAAGTCGGCGCAGCTGCGTGAGCCGGTGCCCATCGCCGACGTGCTCGCCGAGTGCGACCCCAGCTGGAAGCTGATTCTGGTCGGCGACGCGCTGATGCATCCGTCCGAGCTGTTTCAAAGCGGCACCTCGTGGGCCTATGAAGAGTGGTCGGATGTGCCGGGCGTTGCCTGGCTCGATCAGCTGGCACGCCATTTTCGTCGCGCCGCGTGGCTCAACCCCGAGCCGGAGCGGCTGTGGCGCGGCACCGCCGAGATCATCGCGCGGCTCTTTCCCATGCATCGGTTGTCGCTCGACGGATTGACGGCCGCGGTCCATCAATTAGCGCGTCGTTAGTTTTTTTGTTTCAATGAATTTCATCGCTTATTTTTCGGCGGCCAAGTGATCGATTTCGATCCGCTTTTTCGAATCCCAATTTCGCGATTGACCGTGTGATCCGAGAGGATCAGATTGCCGCCATGGCCCTTACCCAAACGCGTCGATCCATCTCCGTGCGCGGCGTCACCTACGACACCCTGCGCCGCTATTCGAATCAGCACGATCGCTCGATGAGCGACATCGTCGAGGAGCTCCTCGCCGGCCTCCTCGGTCGCGCTAAGCCGCAGCGCAGCGCCCGCACCATCGCGCCGCACGTGGTGCGCGCGCCGGTCGTCAAGGCGCCGGCCAAGGCCGCACCGATGGTCAAGCCAGCGCCAGCCAAGGCACGGCCCGTGCCGGCCAAGACAGTCAAGCCAGCCGCACCGACGGCCAAAGGCACCGCCGGTCGCCCGGCACCGACCTCGGCCGCAGTGGCACTGAGCAACACGCGACGCCCGTCGAGCGGAGCGGGCAAGAGCGACTACCGCGTCATTCGATTCTAAGCCCACCTACATCGTTGCCACAAAGCGGCGCGAATCACTCGTGCTCTTTGGGAGCGTCCGCAAAATCGCTCCCGTCGTCTGGCTTGCCCTCGCTCGGCCCGCTGCGTTGCTCGTCGGTCTCGGGCCTACAGGCCCGCTCCCCTCCTCTCGCCTTACGCTCCGAGCTGCGGCCCGCGCCACACTCGGTCCGGATTTTGAGGACGCTCCCATGGGAATTGCGGAAGCTCCTCCCACGTTTTACGTCATACTGGGACGTCAATCCCTGGAGGCGCTACGTGGACGGTACAAAGCCCTGTCCGAAATGCGGTGAGGAGATCAAAGCGGTCGCCATTCGCTGCAAGCACTGCCAAGCCGATCTCGACGCGCCGGCCGTCGTGGCGCCGTCACAAGTCGCCAGCGTGCCCGTCCCCGCTCCCCTGCCCGTCGCTGCCACGCAGCCGTTGGCCGACTTCGATCGCGGCGATGCACCTGCCCCCAAGGGCGATAATTTCGAGCAGCGCTTCTTGGATTTCGCCTACCGGACCTCGATGGTCATCAACGCCACTTCGGTCGCGTACGCCTGCAAAGTGCCGATCTCCGAGGCCGACGACAAGCTCGAAGATCTGGCGGCGCGCGACGTGCTTTTGCGCGACGTCGACAACCTCGGGCTCGTCTCGTACCGGCTGCCGGGCAAGCGAACCCCAGTGGCGCTGGTGCCGGTCCATCCGCAGCCCATGGCCAAAAGGCCTGAAGTCTCCGAGGCGACGGCGCTGGTCGGTCTGCTCTTGAATCTGCCGTTCCCCGGCGTCGGATCGCTGGTCGTCGGTCGCACGCGCGAGGGGTTTCTGCAGATGATCATGGCCACGCTGGCGCTGCCACTGTGCGTGGTGCTGGTCGGCTTTCCGATGCTGTTCGGCGTCTGGATCTGGGCGCTGATGACCAGCAT
Organism: Polyangia bacterium; assembly: GCA_038325015.1. Classification (GTDB taxonomy): domain Bacteria; phylum Myxococcota_A; class Polyangia; order Palsa-1104; family Palsa-1104; genus JBBQIO01. Next base: position 1,167 of record JBBQIO010000305.1, on the reverse strand, counting down.
CCGCGTCCTCAACGACGCCAAGACCACGACTACCGCGTAACGACGGGATTCGGCACGCGCAAACGGCAGAGCTCGACGCGCAGCCCGCCGTTTTGCAGTCTCACTTGCTCCTCGACGGGCAAGCCCAAACGGCGCAGCTCGACGGGCGAGGGCAAAAGCAAAGCGGCCTGCCAGCCACGAAATCGTTTGCGCAAAAGATCCGCGATGCGCCGATTGATGCGGTCGGCGCTGCTGCGCTGACCGAGTCGCTTGCCGTAGGGCGGGTTGCAGATGAAGAGTCCGACGGCATCCGGCGCCTGGGCGTCATCGAGATCAGCGACGGTGAAGCGAGTTGCATCGGCCAGCCCAGCGCGCTCCGCGTTGCGCTTGGCAATGCCGATGGTTTCTTGGCTGCGGTCGGATCCGACGATGACCGCGTTCGAAGGGCGACGGCGTGCAGCGGCCATGCTGCGCTGCTCGGCCCAGCGGTCAAGATGCTGCGCAAAGAGCGGCCAGGCCTCGAAGGCAAAGCTGCGTCCGAGCCCCGGCGCCAGATCGACGGCCATGGCAGCAGCTTCGAGGAGCAGCGTGCCGGAGCCGCACATCGGATCGCACAGCGACGGTAGTTGCAGCGCGTCCCAGCCGCACAAAAGCAGCAAGCCGGCGGCCAGCGTTTCGCGTAGCGGTGCGGCGCCAGCCTCGGTGCGCCAACCGCGCCGATGGAGCAGCTCGCCGGAGCTGTCGACGCTAACCGTGAAGCGGTCCTCGTGCCCGCGCAGCAATACCTTTGCAGGAACGGCCTCTCCCTTGGGCGAGCCGATGACGCCTTCGATTGCGGCCGTGACATTCTCTTCGAGCGCGCCGGTGTGATAGAGGCGGCTGCGCGTTTGAGTTGCGCTCACCTCGATCGCCTGACCGGGCGCGACAAAAAGATCCCACGGCAATTGCGCGAGCTGCCGGCGCAAGCGCACAAAGTCCCGCGCCTCGACCGTGCCGACGCGCACGAGCACGCGCGTCGCCGCGCGCAGCCACACGTTGGCCAACGCCATCAGCTCCCACGAGCCTCGGAGCTCGACGCCGCCGACCACGCGCTTGATTGCTTCGGGCACCACGCCGGGCAGCGCGCGTGCCTCGCGTTCGACGACGCCTTCGAGCCCCGGCGCGGCGACCAGGAACAGCTGCAGCTCA
>JBBQIO010000304.1:0-5391 GCA_038325015.1 Polyangia bacterium | reverse complement strand
GGCTGGCGCAACTTTCTGCGCTGCCATCACACCGGCCATTCCCATCTGATGGCGCCGCGTCTGGCCGAGCTTCTGTATCAAACCGGGCGCCATTTCGGTCGCCGGTTGCTGGTCGTTGCCGGCTATCGGGCTCCGCAAATTGCGCTAGAAAAAGGTAATCCAAGAAGTCCGCATAAATCCGGGCTGGCCTGCGATTTTCGCGTCGAGGGCGTGAGCAACGAGACGCTCCGCGACTGGGCCCGCGCCACCTTCAAGCGCGTCGGCGTCGGCTACTACCCCAACTCCGACTTCGTCCACCTCGATGTCGGTCGCAAGCAAAGTGCATTCTGGGTAGACTTGTCAGGACCGGGCGAGCGGGCCCGCTACGCTGCCGATCCTCAAGCGCTGCTGCATCCGTTGCCAGCCGCGCCCCCTTCGCCGGCACCGGCGCCGGGGGGTCGCATCCCCCAGGTGGGCGAACGCTCGGGGGTCACACCCCCCACAGGGCTCGTTCCTGACGACGTAAATCACTAAACTTATTAGGACTCAGGCCGGTCCAATCCTTGCTCTTAGAGGGGTTCGGAGGTCGACAGATGCGAAAACCCTTACTCGTCGTGCTGGTAGCACCTATGGCTTGGGTGGCCGTTGGGTGTAGCAACAACGAGCCCAACATCTTGGGTGGCGTGCCCGCCATCGCCTATCTGTCGCGCGCCGCGCTGAGCCCGGGCAATGTGTTCGACTACGCGGCCACCTCGGGCAGCGCGAATATCTTCACGCTGACCCCGCCGACCGCGAGCGGCAAGAAGACCAACGTCACGAACTGGACGAACGGCGACATCATGTCGTTCGACGTTTCGTTCGACGCCCGCGAAATCGCCTTTTCCGGCAAGGCTCCGGGCGAGGGCAACTTTCACATCTACCGCATCAACATCGACGGCTCCAACCCGTGCGATGCCGCGGTCGGCAAGGCCACCAAGGGCGCTTGCCAGCTGACCGCCGGCCCGTTCGACGACATTTACCCCATCTATGTCGCGGGCGGACAGATCGTCTTTGACACCAACGAAAACGTCGAAGGCACCGAAGTGCCGCAGTTTCGCGACGAGTACGACCGCGGCACCACCGCACAGCTCGCGCACATGAACAAGGATGGCACCGGCCGGACGCTCGGCGCCCGCAACGTTTCCCATCGCGTCGCGCCCTGCCTGATGAGCGACGGCCGCATCCTCTTTACGCAATGGGACCACCTGGGCGAGCGGAACAACGGCGACCTGATGACCATGAATCAGGATCTGACCGGCGCGCGCGAGGGCTTCGGCAAAGAGGGCACCGGCTTTACCAACAGCTACCTGCGCTGCCGCGAAGTTTCGCCGGGCAAAATCGTCGCCATCGGTACCTCGCGTGACCGCACCTACCAGGCCGGCAAGATTCTGCTCATCAACCTGGGTGGGCCGACGATTGCCGAGCAGTCCGAAGCGACCGCCTCGTTCACCGATCTAACGCCGCTGGTCCCGGGGGACAATGTGGCGTCGTTTCCGGGCGTCGGTCGTTTTTACGACGCCGTCCCGATCGGAGCCGCGGACTCGAATCAGTTTCTGACCAGCTGGTCCGATGGCGCCGTGGAAACCAAGCTCGACGCGATGGCCCAAGCGCCGCCTGACTTCGGCATTTACGTCTATGACGCCAAGAGCGGAACCCGCTTTCCCGTGGTCAACGAGATCGGTACATGGGAGACCACGCCGCGCCTGGTGGCCGTGCGGCCCGAGCCGCAGATGTCGGCCAACACGCAGGTCGCGCAGGGCACGCAATCGACCATGATGGCCGCCATCAACGTGTACGACTCGACGATGTTCCCGACGCTGGCCCCGGGAGCCGTCAAGATGGTTCGCGTCACCGAGGGTTTTTCGACCGAAGAGGGCTTCCCCGGCGACTTCGGCCTGACCGAGTTCGATGGTCAATCGCGGCTGGGTGAAGTGCCACTGCAAAAGGACGGTTCGTTCAAAGTGCTGGTGCCGGCCTATACGCCGATCCGTTTTCAGCTCATCGACCAGTTTGGCATGGCCGCTGCGACCCCCAGCTCTCCGGGCGGCGGCAACGCGTCGGAGACGATCTGGACCCAGGGCGTGGCTGGCGAGGCGCGCACCTGCGGCGGCTGCCACAACAACCGCATCGCAGACATCAAGCTTCAGCCCGGTGGCTCGACGCTCCAGGCGCAGGACGCGATCGCCCTCGATTATCCGGGCGTGACTCGCCAGGAGCGCAAGTCGACGGTCGCCACCTTCACCCGCGATAACCTCCGCGGCGTGCCGTGGACCACGGCCGTGCAGGCGGTCTTCGACAACCACTGCACCGTCTGTCACGACGGCACCAAGGGCGCGACCAACCCGAGCTACACGCTCATGGACGTCACCGACATGACGACGTTCAGCTGGACGTTCGACCTGACGGGCCGCGAGGTCAATCTCGACTTCGGCAGCAACATGTACACCTACAGCGCCTCGCACATCAGCATGCTCGGCCCGTCGATGGCGCTGCGTGAAAAGCAGGTCATCGTGACCCAGGGCATGATCAACACCTACGTCGCGCCGGGCTCGGCCTACGACTCGTCGCTGTTCAAGACGTATCTCAATCCGATGCGGCAGTATCCGACGCAGGATGCGACCGTCCGCGCCTTCCCGGGCCGAGCCGCTCACCCGGCCGAGGTCGGGACGGTCAGCACGGCCAAGGGCGCGATCAATGGCGCCGACATGGCCTATCAGCTGACGCCCGACGAGTACTTCGTCCTACAGGTGATGGCGGACAATGGCGGTCAGTACTTCGCTCGCGAAAACCGCCCGAACTACGGAGGGTCCAACTAATGCGCAGCCCCCTTGCCATGACCAAGACGCTGACTGTAGCTGCACTGAGTGCGGCGCTCCTGATTCCCGCTGTGGCTCTCGCTGGGCGCGGCGGCTCCGAGACGTTGATCATCCAGGCGGTGCAGTCGGGATCCGAAGACACCATCATCGCCGAGGTCGAGCGCGCCGAATTTTTGGCCTGCCTCGGCTGCATTCAGGTGGTCCGCGACCTGGTCGACTTTCCGTCGACGCGAGTGCGCAACGTCGCGGGCTGGTTTCTGACGCGGCGCGGAGTTCGGAGCGCGGTGATCAACGATATGACGGCGCGATTGTCGGCGCAGGATCCGGTCGCCGCGCGCAACGCCGCCGACGTGCTCGGCGGTATGCTCGACATCCGGACCGCGCCGGCGCTGGTGGCCTATCTGTCCCGTCCCCTCGACGAGGACTCAGCCGTGGCCGCCATCGAGGCGCTGTCCAACATGGGCGATTCGGCGCTCGTGACGGTGCTGCAAACCAACCTGCGGTCGCCGATGGCCAAGGTGCGTGCAGCGGCGGCGGTGGGTCTGCAGAAGCTGCGCGCCCCGGTTGGGCAGAGCGCATCGAACGATGGATCCGCGCTGATTCCGCTGCTCACCGATGCGGACAGCACGGTGCGTAACCAAGCCGCGCTGAGCGCTGGGTTTCTCGGCGCGCGCTTGAGCGCGACGGTCATTCCGGCCCTGGTTCAAGCTGCCGGCTCGGACGCCGCCGCGCAGGTTCGAAAGTCGGCGGCGTGGGCCCTCGGCAGAACCGGCAGCGCGACCGCGCAAGCCGTGTTGACCGCGGCGCAGAATGACGCCGACTCAGGGGTGCGCTCGACCGCACGCATCGCCCTTGCGGGACTCAAGCACTAGCGGTCAAGCCGGGGCGGCCAAGACGCTTCCTGCCGGCGACCCCACACGGTATACTTCCGCCGATGCGCTCTATCCTGCTTGATCCTGACTCCTCCTTGCAAACCTCCCCCAGACGCTGCCCGAGCCCTCTTTGGCTCCTCGTCATCCTCTTTGGCGCGGCGGCAGGAGCGCTCGGCTGCGACGACAAACCGCCGGCCGCACCGATGTTTTTCGAGCGCGTCATCGAACCGATCTTGCGAACCAGCTGTGCCATCAACCAGGGCGGATGCCATCAGGCCGACGCGGCCGGCAACGCGCTCGGAAATCTGGATGTCACGACCTACGCCAACATCATCAAACGCGCCGACGTATTGCGCACCTACGGTCCCTTTCCGCTGCCACTTCTGCTCATCAAGGCGGCGGGCGGCATGGTGCCGCCCATTCCGTATCAGGGAACGACCGACGGCAAGACCGTGCTGGTGCCCGCCGAGATCCAGCACGCTGCCGGCCCGATCTTGAGCCCCGGCTCCACCGCCTTTTTGACCCTACAGCGCTGGCTGGCCAACGGGGCCACTGAAGACGGCTCGGTGGCCAAGATCATTCCGTCGATCGGCAGTGGCGCCTGCACCGCCGATTTTGCCACCGTTCGGCCCGACGTCGCCGCGCAGCTCGCCACGGTCGACACGTCGAGCATCGCCTTCAAGGATTTCACCTCGAAGGTCGAGCCCTTCATCGCCAAGACGTGCGCGCTCGGCACTTGCCACTCGAGCCAGCAGAGCGACTTCTTCTTGACTTGTCAGGGCAACGGATCGAACGACGCCTCGAAGTTCAACTTCCTCGAAGCCCAGGCGTACGTTGCGGCGGCCGCCGACAACTCGCCGCTCGCGCTCAAGCCGCTGGCGCCCATGGCCGGTGGCTTTGGACACACCGGCGGGATCTTTTTCCAAACCAAAGACGACCCCAACTGGAAAAATATCGACGCGTTCGCCAACGAGGTCGGCGTGCTCAACGCGACCACGACATTGCCGTCGCCGCAGGCGTTTTTTTACAACAACGTCATGCCCATCTTCTTACGCCGAGGCTGCGCCGTCGAGGGTTGTCACAGTCCAGGCGCGCCCAACGACTTTAAGCTCCGCGCCGGACTGAGCGGCGGATTTTTCCCGTCGTACTCGTTGGCCGCCAACTACAAAGAGGCGCGCAACAACTTCCTCGTGGCCGAGATTCCCGACGTGCGCCAAAGCCGCATCGTCAAAAAGCCGATCATCTCCATCGCCAATGGCGGCAACGGCCTGGTGCATCGCGGCGGTCCCCCGCTGCAGACCCCGGGTGAGGTGACCGATCCGACCAAGTGCCCGCAGCCGTGGTCGAGCGCGTCGACGCCGTTTTGCACCATGGTCGAGTGGCACCGGCAGGAGCGAGCCGTCCTTTTGGCCGCATCCCAAGCGTCACCGATGAATGCCAACGATCGACTCGGCTTGGTCGCCGTCGTGCAGCCGCCGAACGCCGACCGGCTCATCGATTTCGACACCTATCGTCCGGGCGCCGATCTGGTGCTCGGCAGCGTGGTCGTCGATGCGTTGGGCGCAATCGATCCCGCCTCCGGAGGGGCGCCGGCGAGCTTGCTCGGCAACTGCGCGGGTGCGGCGGCGGATCGCAGCAACGTCGATGTCCGCCACCCGGCGGTGAGCTATGACGCCAGCAAAGTG
>JBBQIO010000303.1:0-5392 GCA_038325015.1 Polyangia bacterium | reverse complement strand
ACGCCGGCCCTGCCAGCGCGCGACGCTCCGGTTCCGGCGACGGTCATTGACCGTCTAGAAGCGGCGCCAACCCCTGCCGCCCCGCGCACCATTCCCGATCTGCCGCCGCTCGGTCGTCGCGCGGCAACCCGCCGCCAAGCGTGAGGCAATCGTCATGAGCAGCTCGCCGCGCCTCCGCCTGCTGGAGCTTTTGCGGACCCTGTCCTACGAAGAGCGCGAGGTCATTCTCGCGTCAGGTCAGCGGTCGAATTTTTACATCGATTGCAAGCAGACCATGCTCACCGCCGAGGGCCACTTTCTCGTCGGGACGCTGGTGTGCGAGCTGCTCGAACAGGTTGAGCCCGACGTCCGCGCGATCGGCGGATTGACCATGGGCGCCGACCCGATCGCGAGCGCGACCTCGACGATCTCGTTCCTGCGAAAACGGCCACTGGACGCGTTTTACGTGCGCAAAGAGCCCAAAGGGCACGGCACGCAAAAATGGCTGGAGGGCGAAAAGTCGGTGCCCGCCGGGACCAAGGTCGCGATCGTCGAAGATGTCTGCACCACCGGCGCCTCGACTCTGAAGGCGATCGAACGCGCCCGACTGCATGGGCTCGACGTCCGCCGCGTGGTGACTCTCGTCGACCGGCAAGAGGGCGGTCGCGAGACGATCGAGCGGGAAGTGCCGTTCAATGCTCTCTTTGCCCGCAGCGACTTTCGCGTATGAGTAAGTCGTCGTGGATTCTGGTCGTGGTCAGCCTCGGCCTTGGGCTCAGCCTCGGTGCCTGTGCCGGAGCGCAGCGCGTCTCTTTGGAGCCGCCGGCGATTGCTCCGACCTCCCAGCAGTACTTGCCGATGCTCCAGCGCTGGACCCGGCGCGGCGACGTGCGCGCCGATTTCGACGAGACGTTGATTGTCGCGGCAACGTTGCGCTCCCCGGAGTTTCGCGCCGCGTTCGCGGCGCACTGGATCGATGTTTTTCGGCTACTGCCGAGCGAAGCGCCGACCGCGCGCGACAACCTGATGTCGGACGGCGCCCAGTTCTGGGAGTTTCACCTAGAGACCTCGACCCATCGCTGGGAGCTCAACGACATCTCCTCGGTGCGCTCGACGTGGCGCCTCGCGCTGCAGGCGGACCACGAGCGCGCGGTGGTCGCCACGACGATCGATCACTCCAAGGCGCGGCGCGAGCTGGACGTTGGATTTTATCCCTATGCCAATGAGTTCACCCGCGGCTGGCGGGTGCGCTTTCCCAAGAATCTGCCAGATGGCTCGCCGCTGATTGACGCCAAGACGCGTGTTGTCACGTTGCGCTTGGCCGGGCCTGAAGGCTCGGTCGACCTCGACTGGCAGCTGCAGTAGACCGCAGCCAGAGCCGTTCAGCGCTTCTTGTCGGGGCTGCGGACCAGGTCGAACAGTGACCAGCTGCGCTTGGGCTTCTGCGGCGCTGGGAGATCATCGAACGTGTCGACGGGCTCGCTGGGCTCGGCTTCGCGGGCGAAAAACGCCTCGTCCATGTCGTCGAATAACTTCTCTTTGACCGGCGCTTCGGCGATCTGCGCCGGGGTCAGCTTGGCGGCCGGAGCGGCGGCGGTCGCAACGGGCGGAGCACTGCCGCTGGTCGGAGTGAGCCCATGTCCATTGCTCTGGCCATTGACTGGAGCGCTCGCCTGGACGGTGGGGGTCGAGGTCGACGCTGGCGCCGGCGCGGTCGCACTGTGGCGCGAGGCGTCCCGGGCGTGTTTACCTTTTTTCTTTTTCTTTGATTTTCCGGCAGATTGACTGTTTTTTGCGGCCGGTGCCACCGGTCTCGGGATCGCCGGTGACTCGAATAGATCGTCGGCCGGCGCGCTCTGCGTCGAGCGCAGCGCTGCCTCTTCGGCATAGGCTTCGGCCGCACGCCGACCCGCCTCGGTGACCGTGGTTCGCGCCTCCTCGGCGCCAGCCCCGACCAGCCAATCGCGCACGGCGAGCTGCTCGCGCAGAGGCGTCCGCGGCGGCGTGGGTCGCTCCTCGTCGCCGTCCAGCCGCTCGATCGCGCCGAGCTCTTGTAAACGCGTCAACACCCCGACGGCATCGAACGGCTTGAATGGTCCATCTTCGACCAGATCGATGACCGCCCGTGCTCCGTCACACAGCTTGAGCAGCGTGAACACCGACGGTGGCATCTCCGCGCGCACCGCCGCCACGCGCCGCGTGACCGCGGCAAAAACCGCGTCCGGCCCGCCCAGCGGTGCAGCGTGCTCCTCGAAACGCTCGACGAAGCGGGCGCCTTGGCCCAGCAGCTCCTCGACCGGCAGCGTCAGCTTGCGCTCGCCGGCGGGCGATTCGAGCTGCAGCTCGAGGGTGGCGTGGCTCCAGATCAAGAGATGCTGATAGGCTGCCAGTCCGCGCAGGCCGCCGACGCGCGCGCTGACGATCTCGCCCTGCGCAAAGGCCAGCTCGCCGCGCCGCTCGCCGCGCCCCAACGTGATCACCGCCGAGCGCCCAGCGACCGCCAGCGCGCGGGTCAAAAAATACAGGCCATAGTCGTCGAGCTGCGCCGCGATACCCGCCGGATCCCCCCCTTGACGCAAGGCGACCGCCAACTTGGAAAGTGTAATGACGTCGCGCAAGAACGCCGGCCGCGCCACGAACTCGTCGGCGCCCGATCGGAGCGCCTCCTCGCGCCCGAGGCGATCCCCGAGGACGACGATCGGCAGCTCGCGCGTCGCAGTCTCCTGGCGGAGCCGTCCAACCACTGCCAAGAGCGGGTCGGCCACCGGGCTCTTGACGTCGGCGCCGTCGCCGTCCGTGCCGGCGCCGCTCGCGTCCGGAGTCGCCACGACCACCAGCTGCACGCCGTTTTTGCGCACCGCCTGCAGCGCTTCTGCGCCCTCCTCGACGGCAAACACCTCGTAGCCATCGCGCGCGAAGCCGAACGCGAGGGCATCGCGTGAGCGCTGGTTGGGGTCGAGAACTACGAGCGATTCGAGATGGGCCATCAGGAAGTGGTAGCCTTGTCGGCAGCGCAGTATAGCGTTTCGTCGATGCGCGCCCAGTCCATTCTTTGCGTGGTAAAGAGGCCGTCGTGATTCGCTTGGAAGTGCTGTCGGGAGAGGCCAGCGGTCGGACGTTCGAGCTCACGGCGGCGGCGGCCACGCTGGGCCGATCTCCCAACAATCAGGTCGTCCTAACCGACTACCATTTGTCGTCGGAGCACGGTCAGCTGTTTCGCGAGGACGACCACTACGTCTATCGCGATCTGCGCTCGACCAACGGCTCTCGGCTGCGGCGCGGCGGCGAAGAGCGGCTGCTCGACGGCTCGGTGCGCTGGGAGGTGGTGCTGGCCGATGGCGATGAGCTGCTCCTGGGGGATCCGACCGCGCCGGTGATCCTGCGCTGCTCGGTGCTGGTCGACGAAGAGCGGCGAATCCTCGACGAAGGGCACGAGGAGGTCATTGCCAGCCGTGGTCTGGCCGACCTGCCCGAAGTCCAGGGCAAGGTCGAGCGCGATCCGGCCCGCGCGGCGGCGCTCTACGGCGTGCTCAAAAAATTGGGCCGTCGGGGCCTCGACCTGGGCGCCGTGTTCGACGGTCTGGCCGAGGCAATTTTCGAGCTGGTGCCGCGCGCTACCCACCTGGCCATCGACCTGGCCGACGACGGCGACAGCGGCCGCATGAACACCGTTTGTCTGCGCCAGAAAAACCACCCGGGCACGGAGAGCTTTCCGGTCAGTCGCGGCGTCATCAAGCGCGTGCAGCGGGACCACGCCGCGCTCTTGGTCTCCAACGCCCTCGAAGAGGTGGGCACCGAGTCGGTCATGAACGCGCGCATCCTGTCGATTCTCGGTGTGCCGTTGTGGCAGGGCGACGCCATCCGTGGCGTGCTCCAGTGCGACAACCGGGACGGCAAAGGCCTGTTCGGCGAGCAGGACCTGGAGCTGCTCACGGTCTTGGCGGCGCAGGCCACGCTGGCTATCGAAAACGCTCGCCTGGTGCAGCGACTGCGCCTTGCCGAAGAGAAGCTGCGCGGCGAGGTCAAGTACCTCAAGGGGCGCGAAGAGAAGCGGCGCTTCTCCGACATCATCGGCGAGTCGTCGGCCATGCGCGAGATCTTCCGCCAGCTGGAAAAGGTCATCGATACGCGCGCCACCGTGTGCATCGAGGGCGAGACCGGCACCGGCAAAGAGGTCGTCGCCTCGGCGATTCACTATCAAGGGCGGCGGCGCGACAAGCTGTTCGTGGCGCAAAATTGCGCGGCGCTGCCGGAGAACTTGCTCGAGTCGGAGCTGTTCGGCCACAAGCGCGGCTCGTTCACCGGCGCCGATCACGACAAGAAGGGGCTGTTCGAGATCGCCGACGCCGGCACGCTGTTTCTCGACGAGATCAGCGAAATGCCGCTGTCGCTGCAGGCCAAACTTCTGCGCGTCTTGCAAGAGGGTGAGATTCGGCCGGTGGGCGCGACCGCATCCAAGCAGATCGACGTCCGCATCCTGTGCGCGTCGAACAAGACGTTGGAAAAAGAGGTCGAGCGCGGCGCCTTTCGTCAGGATCTTTTTTATCGCCTGCGCGTGTTTCCGATTCGCCTGCCGCCGTTGCGCGAGCGGCGCGACGACGTGCCGCTTCTCGTCGAGCACTTCTTGAAGCGCTACACGTTGGAGATGAACAAACCGATCGCCGGAGTCACACCCGAGGCGATGGCGCAGCTCAAGGCCTACGCCTGGCCGGGCAACATTCGCGAGCTGGAGAACGAGGTGCAGCGGCTGGTCATCCAGAGCGATGCCGGCGGCTTCATTACGCCGGACCTGTTGGCTCCGACGGTGAGCAAGGTCGAGGGGCTGCTCGGTCGTGTGGCTCCCAAGAAGGGCACGCTCAAGGACATGATGGAGGAGATCGAGCGCTGGCTCCTGTCCGAGGCGCTCAGGGAACATGGTAACAACAAGACGAAAACAGCAGAAACGCTAGGTATCACGCGTGAAGGTCTGCATAAGAAACTGTCCAAGTACGGGATGTAACGTTTCTTTCGCTGATTCTCGCTGACGGGCGGTCACTCGCGCTCTTTGAGCGCCCGCCGGTGCGCCAGCACGTCGACTCGCGAAGGATTGATGAGCAGCGTGCGCGCCGCGACATCGAGCAGCGCGCGATCGCCGTCGGCCACCCAGCGAAACAGCTCCTCGACTCCGCTGAGCACCGGCAGACCGAGCGCGACCGCGGCGTCGATCCCCGACGAGTCCTCCGCCCGACCGGCGAGCACGATGCCCACGCCGTGAGCGCAGCCGAGCTCGAGCGCATCGCACACCGTCACCCGGCCCGACACCAAGAGGGTACCCGGCGGCAGCGCGACCGGAGGTCGGTCGGCCAGCCGCGCACCAACGCGTGCGCACAGCGCCTCGACCTCGAGCGCGCGCGCCACCAGGAGTGGCTCCGAA
>JBBQIO010000302.1:0-5399 GCA_038325015.1 Polyangia bacterium | reverse complement strand
AGCGTTTGTCGCTGCTGCCCGCGGCCATTGGTCCCGACAATCACCAAATCCGCGCTGATGTCGGTCGCGAGTGCCACGATCTGCGCCGCGATACCGCCTTGCCGCACGTGGATCGCGGTTGGGATTTCGGGCGCATTGGCGTGCTTGGCGCGGTCGGCCTCCAGCGCATGGACGACCTCGGCGGTGACGAGCTCGCGCGCTCGCTCCATCGTTTGGGTATACGTCGCGTGGCGACCGCCCTCGGGCAGGAGGTGATGGACGCCATCGTCGACGACGGTGACGACGTGGAGCTCTGCCCGTTCGCTGCGCCGCGCTTGGTCGAGCGCCTGCGAAAGTGCACGACTGGCGGGCTCGGAGAAATCAACCCCTACGAGGATTCGATATTTGTGGACAGCCGTTTCCATGGCGACTCCTTTTGGACCGACGATTGCAACAACCTGCACGCGCGTGCGGCGAAGCGGGACTATTTTTCGGCTTCGGTCTCGCGCGCCCGGTAGCTGAACTCGCTGACCCCGTTAACCCCGTTGATGCCGACGATGCGGCAGGCGTCGAGCTCGACGCCGTCGACCACCAGCTTGAAGGATTTGCCCATGACGTCGGCCCCGAGATGCCGCATCACCTCTTGCTGCAGCTGTCCGCGTAAAATTCCACAGCCGCGGGCGAACGCAACGTCGTGGGCGATGTATTGCTCCATGGCCACGAATTGCTGAACGCCATCGCGGAGCATGTAGACATAGACAGCGGTCAGCCTGACTCGGGCGCTGCTGTACAGATTGGTTTCAATCATCGGGCTCCCCTGATGCTCGACAACCTGCACCGCGCAGGCCATCGCGAGCCCTCCGGGATGTGACCGGCGCTCGACCTGTAGAGACCCTGAACGAGTGAGACGTATTTGCGTTCGGGGTGTTTTTGCGTACCGCACGCGAGCGCACATCACCAAGCGACAAAAAGGATTCCACAATGGAAACAACCAGCGAGCCACTCTCCGCCGCCGCACTGCACGCCACGAACGCCTACTGGCGCGCCGCCAACTATCTCTCGGTGGGCCAGATCTATCTGTACGACAATCCGCTCCTGCGCGAGCCGCTGCGCCTCGCCGACGTCAAGCCTCTGGTCGTCGGGCACTGGGGCACCACGCCGGGACAGAATTTTATCTACGTTCACTTGAATCGGGTCATCAAGGCGCACGACCTTGACATGATCTACATCGCCGGCCCCGGACCTGGCGGCCCGGCGCTGGTGGCCAACACCTATCTCGAAGGCAGCTACAGCGAGGTCTATCCCAATATCAGCGAAGACACCGCGGGTATGAAAAAACTGTTCAAGCAGTTCTCGTTTCCCGGCGGGATCTCGAGCCACGTCGCCCCCACGACGCCGGGATCGATTCACGAGGGCGGCGAGCTCGGCTATTCGCTCAGCCATGCCTTCGGCGCGGCCTTCGACAATCCCAATCTGATCGTGGCCTGCGTTGTCGGCGATGGCGAAGCCGAGACCGGACCGCTGGCGACGGCGTGGCACTCCAACAAGTTTCTCAATCTGGTGACGGACGGCGCGGTGCTGCCCATCTTGCATCTCAACGGTTACAAGATCAGCAACCCGACGATCCTGGCGCGTATCGAGCACGACGAGCTGGACATGTTCTTGCGCGGCTGCGGCTGGACCCCGTACTTCGTCGAGGGTGAAGACCCCATGGAGATGCACCAAAAGATGGCCGTGGCGATGGACCGCGCCGTCGAGGAGATTCGGCGTGCGCAGAGTATCGCGCGCGACAACAAGGTGCCGTCGCGCCCCCGCTGGCCGATGATCGTGCTGCGGTCGCCCAAGGGTTGGACCGGGCCCAAGGTGGTGGACGGGCGGCCGAACGAGGGCACGTTCCGTTCGCACCAGGTGCCGCTGCTGGTCGATGCCGCGCATCCCGCGCACGTCGCTGAGCTCGAGGGCTGGATGAAGAGTTATCGCCCCGAGGAGCTGTTCGATGCCGGCGGACGCCTGCGGCCGGAGCTGGCCGAGCTTGCGCCCACCGGCGACCGGCGCATGGGCGCCAATCCGCACGCCAACGGCGGAATGCTTTTGCGCGAGCTACGCATGCCGGATTTTCGCGCCTATGCGGTGCAGGTGCTCGCGCCCGGGGCCGTCGACGCTCCCGATACGCAAGTGCTCGGCGGCTTTTTGCGCGACGTCGCCAAGCTGAATCAGTCGCCGCGCAATTTTCGCATCTTCGGCCCCGACGAGACGCTCTCCAATCGGTTAGGAGCGGTCTTCGAAACGACTGATCGTCAATGGGAGGCGCGGCTGGAACCCAATGACGAATTTCTCGCCGCCGACGGCACCGTGCTCGACGCGATGTTGAGCGAGCATCAGTGCGAGGGTTGGCTCGAAGGCTATTTGCTGACCGGCCGACATGGCCTGTTCAACAGCTACGAAGCCTTCATCCGGATCGTCGATTCGATGTTCAGTCAGCACGCCAAATGGCTCAAAGTGACGTCGGAGCTCCCCTGGCGGCGAAAGATCGCGTCGCTCAATTATCTTCTGGCTTCCCATGTCTGGCAGCAGGATCACAATGGCTTTACCCACCAGGATCCCGGCTTTATCGATCATGTGGTCAACAAGAAATCCGATATTGTGCGCGTCTACCTGCCGCCCGATGCCAACTGCCTGCTGTCGGTCTTCGACCACTGTCTGCGCAGTCGGCACTACGTCAATGTCGTCGTGGCCGGTAAGCACGCCCTGCCACAATGGCTGACGATGGACGCGGCGACCGTGCATTGCACCGAGGGAATCGGCATCTGGCCGTGGGCCAGCAACGACCGCGGCGGCGAGCCCGACGTGGTAATGGCCTGTTGCGGGGACACGCCGACACTCGAGGTCTTGGCCGCGGTCTCCATCTTGCGCGAGCATCTTCCCGAGCTGAAGATTCGCGTCGTCAATGTCGTCGATCTGATGAAGCTGCAATCGGCGAGCGAGCATCCGCATGGCCTCGATGAAGCCGACTACAACGCGCTGTTCACCACCAACAAGCACATCATTTTCGCGTTTCATGGATATCCGTGGCTGATCCACCGGCTGACCTACCGACGAGCCAACCGAAATCTGCACGTCCGCGGTTACAAAGAAGAGGGGACGATTACGACGGTATTCGATATGCGCGTGCAGAACGAGCTAGACCGATTTCATCTGGTGCAAGATGTGATCGATCGCCTGCCGCAGCTGGGTACGCGCGGCGACTATTTGAAACAGCAGATGAAGGACAGCCTCATTCAGCACAAGCAATACATCGAGCAGCACGGCGAGGACATGCCGGAGATCCGCAACTGGCGCTGGGGCAGCACGAAATGACCACCAGATCGATTTGGAGCTGACCGATCTGACCGAAAAAGTGGACGCGATCGCGCAACGATATTTCCCTAATCCGGACATCCCAGTGTGGACCGACCGACGTATGCTCCGCGGATGACGAATCGAAGGGCGCTTGGACTCCACATCGCCCTGGTGGCCGTGCTTGCCGCCGGGTGCCAGGCGTCCCACGGCACGCTTTTGGGGCGCGCCACACTCGCAGGGCTCACGGACGCAAGCGGGATTCTGGTCAGCCTGGCCGGGCCAAGATCTGCCACGACCACCACCGCCACCGACGGCAGCTACCACTTCCTTGATCTCACCGAGGGTGACTACGTCGTAGTCGCCAGCGCCGACGACACACGCGAGAGCGAGCTCACCGCCAACACGAGCTTGGCCAACGGACGCTTTGCCGATCTGCTCTTTCATCCCGTTGGTCAGCTCAAGGGTCGCGTGACGCGCGCCGGCTCGCCGGCCGGCAATGCCGGGATCGTCGTCCTGGTTTCAGGCAGCTCCGGCGTCGCCACCACCGACGACGGCGGCAGCTTCACCATCGGCGGTCTGGCGCCCGGCGGCTACGACGTGAGCGCGTTCACCAGCGGCTTTTTGCCGGGCAGCGCGCGGGCGCTGGTGGTGACCCGCGGTGCGACCACGACCGTGCCGACGCTCGATCTGACGGTGGCCGAGCCGGGACAGCGCGCGGCCGGTGATCTGCACGGCCAGCTGCGCCTGACCGGTGGCGGCGATCCGTCCGGCGTCGCGGTCGCGCTCACCGGAACCACGCTCAGCACCACCGCCTTGGCCGACGGATCCTTCGTGCTGGCGGCGCCGCCCGACGGCATCTACGCGCTCACGTTCGACGCCGGCGAGCTGCACGAGACTGCGCCAGCGGTGCTTGCGATTCCCGGGGCGAGCGGATTTTATCTCGATGGCTCGCTCTATCCGTTGGCCAATTCGACAATTGCCCTGTCGCGCGGCCGGCGCCAGCAGTCCGGCACCATCTACAACGCGCAGCTCTCGCCCCATGGCGACTACATCCTGTACCTGGTGATCGACTCCACCAGCTTCGGCTACGCGGGGACGCTGATGAGCCTGCCGGTGGCCGGCGGCGTCCCGGTCGCGATCGCGACGCACGCCTACTCGCGGTGGAGCTACTCGCCCGACGGCACACGCGTCCTTTTCTTTGTCGGTCCCGATGACAACTACGGCTACACCGCGAAGTCGTCACCGGTCGGCGGCGGGGCCGCTACGATGGTGGCCGCTGGGGTCACTGTGCAGCTCAAATACTCGCCCGACGGCGGCAAGATCTTCGGCAAGACGAGCTCCTATATCCACGATCTGGTCGTTTGGCCGGCGACCGGCGGCGCGGGAACGAAGCTCGGAACGCAGACCGCCGATTACTACATTTCTCCCACCGGTGATGCTGCGCTGGTGCTGGCCAACTGCGCCTACGGCTCCGGGTACGGGCCGCCCTGTGATCTCATGCTCGCATCGACCTCGGGCGCGGCGCCGACCAAGCTCGCTGCGGGGGTGTTCACCGTCAGCGTCTCGCCGGCCTTCGATCGCGCCACATATTCCACCGCAGGGCAGCTCTTCGGGCTCGACCTGACCTCGGGCACGAGCACGCTCCTTTACACCGGCACGATCAACGGCGGCGCGATCGCCACTACGGACTTTTCGCAGGTGCTGTTCGTGACCAACATCGACACCACGACCAACCGCGGCGACCTCGACGTCGTGCCGACGCTCGGCGGGCCGGTGACGACGCTGATGACCAACGTGCCGCAGGACGGCTTTACCTTGTCGCCGGATGGAACCCGCGCCTATGGTGCCTCCTACGATTTGCCGACCGCGCGGGCGGTCGAGGTCGCTGGTGGCCCGGTGCAGACGCTGGTCAGCTCCAATGTTGCGCCAACCTCGTTTCAGTTTTCGCCCAAGGGCAACTGGGTGGCGGTGCTGTCGGCTTACGATAAAGCCAGCGAGACGGTCACTTTCTCCGTCGGTCTGGCGGTCGGGGGGCCACTGAGAATCGTCGCCACCTCGGTGCTCAGGAGCAGCATCGTATT
>JBBQIO010000301.1:0-5399 GCA_038325015.1 Polyangia bacterium | reverse complement strand
GCTGGTCGGTGGCCTGGTCGTGGGCGACGTCGACGTGACCGTGCGCGCGGGCACGAGCGGCGCGGCGCAATCGATGATCGTGCTCGGCTATCGCAGCGCGGCGGACTATTTCTCGGTGCGATTGGTACCCGGAAGCAACGTGGCGCTGGTTCGCACATCGAGTGCGGGCACGGCCTCGCAGATCGCCTCCGACGTTGTCATTTGCAGCGGCGGAATTTTGCCGCCCAGCGCGCTTCCCGACGGTGAGCTCGCTCCGATTCACGTTCGTGCCGCACACGGCCGTGTTACGGTCGATGTCCTTGGCGCAGCGAGCGTGCTGTCCTGCGCGACCCAGATCGGCCGTGGACAGGTGGGGGTTGGGTCGACCATGGGAACCACGTGGTGGAACGATTTGACCGTGACCCGCGTAGGCCCGAGGTGAGTCCCGCCCCATGAGGTCGAGCGCGCGCATCGCGTCGCTGCTGCTGTTCGGGTTTAGCCTGGCCGTGCAGCCGCGCGCGGCGTTGGCGTACGACGTCGATCTCACCGCCGAGACCGCGGCGCAGGCCTATCAGCTCCGCGCCGCCGATGACACGGTTATCAATCGCCGCCGGCTGACGCAGTCGCTCACGCTCGACATCGGCGGGCTCGGCCCGACCGACTTCATGGGCCGGCCGCTACAGCACGATCAGTTTTATCTGGCGGTCGCTCTGCGTTACGACGGCGAGCTCGGCGACTTCACGAATATGCCCAATCTTTCGGGGCGCACCGCCGAGCGCGACTTCATGTCTTCGCGATTGGAGCTCCTATACGCGTACGTCGGTGGACGCAATGTTCTTGGGGTATTCAACTTTAAGCTCGGCCGCCAAGTGGTTTATGATTTACTCAGCTTCTTTTCATTCGATGGACTGTCCGT
This sequence comes from Polyangia bacterium, assembly GCA_038325015.1. Classification (GTDB taxonomy): domain Bacteria; phylum Myxococcota_A; class Polyangia; order Palsa-1104; family Palsa-1104; genus JBBQIO01. Next base: position 4,504 of record JBBQIO010000301.1, on the reverse strand, counting down.
TCAACTGCCGACGCCGTTCCACATCCAGCTCGAAGCCTGGGGCGGGCTGGCCGTCCGCGGCGGGTCGGTCATCGACTCGCCGGTCTATCGCACCGACGGCGCCACACTGTCGTCCAATCCGCTCGGCTCGCTCGAAGCCCGACAGGAGGACGCCCTGGCGCCGACCTTCGGCGTCGCGGTGTCGACCCTCGATCTGCGCGACTACTCGGTGCGTCTGGCCTACCAGCGGACGCAGACCGACACCGAGGAGCGGCAGACGGCCGAGCCGGGTGCGGGCGTCGTCGAAGAGCGGCTGGCCCTGACGGCGCGCGTGCGGCTGTTTCGCCGGCTGATCCTGTGGGGCGCGCTGCGCTACGATCTCCTGATCGCGACCTTCGCCGACCTGCAGCTCGGCGCTCGGCTGCAGCTCGGTCACCACGCGCTGTCGGCCGAGTATGTGCACAGCGCACCGACCTTCGACGGCGACTCGATTTGGAACGTGTTCGGCGCCGAAGCGTTCGACGACGTGCGCGTCGGTTACGACGCCGCGCACGGGCCGCTTTCGTTTTACGTGCGCGGCTTCATGCGCCGCTTTCCCGATGGCGATCCGCTGAGCGGGCGCGGCGGCAACGGCACCCCGCCCATCCCAACGCCGGGGTTGAGCACGCCCTATTCGTACGGCGGCACGGTCGGCGTCAGCTACGCCAATGCGCACGGGCGCGGCCGCGCGCGACTCGATCTGTATTGGGAGGACGGCTACGGCGGACGCAAGGCCGGCGTCGACGGCAGCGGGCACCTGAACCTGGTCGGCAACACGCTCCACGGCGTGGCCGCCGAAGGGCGCGTGTCGTTCGTCGACTTTCGCGATGACAGCCGCACCGTCGATCACGCACAGTCCTTGGCCGTGCAGGGCGGGGTGCGCTGGGCGGTCACGCCCGGGCTCGTTCTGCACGGCCTCATCGAGGAGAATGTGAACCGACTGTTTCACAATCAGGTGCGCGGTCTCCTCCTGTGCGACCTCGCCTTTCGGCTGGGTCGACAGGCGCACGGGCTGGCCCCGGCGCGCGCGGGGCTGTTTTGAGAGCCACGGCAACGGCGCTGTTTTTGGTCGCGGCCTCTTCGGTCGCCGCGCCGGCCTACGCCGATTTTGCCGGGCCGTCGACGGTGATCTTTCCGCCGCAAAAACTCCCGCTGCGCTTCACGCACCAAAAGCACCTGGCCAAAAAGATCGCCTGCGACTTTTGCCACGAGACCGCCGCCACCTCGCACAACAGCAAAGATCTGCTGACCCCCAAAGAGGAGGTCTGCGAGACCTGCCACGTCATCGATCGCGACCGGCCGCGCGCCGGCACCGACAAAAAGTCGTGCGGCTATTGCCACCTCGGCTTCACCTTGACTTCGCCGGTGCAGCGCATCGAGATCCCCAACCCCAACTTGCATTTCGACCACGCGGTGCACGTCGAAAAGGGCGTCGGCTGCACGACCTGCCATCAGGGGCTCGACCGCATCGATCTGGCGACACGGGCGCAGCTGCCGCAGATGCCGACCTGCCTGTCGTGCCATCAGGGCAATTCCAGCGCGCGCGCCGACGCCAAGAGCAAGAAGCCGGCGAGCCGATGCGCGACGTGCCACATCACGGACGGCTCACAACTGGTGCAGCGCTTTGCATCGGGGACATTGGTGCCGAGCGGCGTCATCTTCGGCGACAACCACGGGCCCACGTTTCGCCGCGACCATCGGCTGGCGGCGCGCGACAATCAGCAATATTGTGAAAATTGCCATAAACAGGATTTTTGCCTTTCCTGCCACAACGGCACGGTCGCTCCATTCGACTTCCACGGCAACGACTACCTAGACCGTCACGCCGTCGACGCGCGGCGCAACATGCCCGACTGTAGCAAGTGTCATCAGGCGCAGTCCTTTTGCCTGTCGTGCCATGAGCGGAGCGGGGTGACCGACGCGACGTCGGGTCGCGGGCAGGACTGGAAGCCGATCGGCACGCGCAACTTCCATCCGCCGGGCTGGGCCGATACACAGGCCGCCGGCGACCCCAATCATCACGCGTGGCAGGCGGCGCGCAACCTGCGCGAATGCAGCTCGTGCCATCGCCAAGAGCTTTGTCTGCAATGCCACGCCAGCAACTCCAGCGCCGCGGGCGCCCAGGGGCGTATGTGGGTCGATCCCCATCCGCCGGGTTGGGCGACCTCCAAGCGCTGCTCCGAGCTGGCGGCGAAAAACGGCCGCATGTGCCTGCGCTGCCACGCCCCGACGGACAGCAATCTCAACTGCCGCTGAGCTTCACGGACCGGAGGTGGTCAGGACCGCGCCGGTGTCGACGGCGGTGAAGTCGCTGCCGTAAATGTTGCCGAAAGCGTCGGCGATGGCGCTATAGACCGCGTCGTTCCAGCCGTCGTTGGTGTCGCCCTGGACGTACCAATCTTGGCCGTTGTCGGCGAGGATGACGCCGTAGATTTTCATCGCTTGCAAGATCACCTGCGCTTGCTTGGAGGCCGTGCTGATGTCGACGCTGCTGTTGAGCCGGAGGCGCAGCCCCATCGGCGGTTGTGAGGCGTCGGCAACGCCAGCAAAGTGGGTCGCCGGATGGATGAAGCCGTTGGAGGTCGTGTTGAGCGTGAAGCGCACGGCGTGGTGGATCGCGCCGGCGGCCACTTCGTCGTAACGAACCAGACCGGCTAAGATCGGCAAGCCGGCCGCGTCGCCGCTGGTCCATCCGTCGGGGCGCAGCGTGTTGCTGGTCAGGTCGAACTTGGCGCCATTGGTCGCCGACCAGACGCCGCCGGAATTTTTCGTCTGCCAGGTTTCATAGAGCGCGCAGGTGCCCTGTTGCACAATCAGCATGTGGCTATCGCCCGGTGACTCGATGTGCGGGCTGGCCGGAATCGGATAGGGGCCGGGATCGCTCTGCGTAACGTAGGATTTGTTGAATGTAATGGCCAAAAGCGGCTGCGACATTGGCACTACGTTGTAAGGAATGCCGTACGGCGGATCGGGCTTGGGGCCCGGATTTTTGGTCGGCCCCCAGTCGGCGTGGAGTGCAGTGCCGCCTGCGACATTATTTTTGTACGTATTCCAATTCTTGTTGATGGGGTATTTCGAAATATCCGTGTTCCACGGATTATTTGGTGGAAAGATCGCACAGCCGCCGACCTGAGGCGAAGACGCCGAGCCGGTAGTGCCCCCGGTTCCGGTGGTTCCGGTGGTTCCGGTGGTTCCGGTGGTTCCGGTGGTTCCGGTGGTTCCGCTGGTTCCGCTGGTTCCGCTGGTTCCGCTGGTTCCGCTGGTTCCGCTGGTTCCGGTGGTTCCGGTGGTTCCGGTGGTTCCGGTGGTTCCGGTGGTTCCGGTGGTTCCGGTGGTTCCGGTGGTTCCGGTGGTTCCGGTGGTTCCGGTGGTTCCGCTGGTTCCGCTGGTTCCGCTGGTTCCGCTGGTTCCGCTGGTTCCCCCGGCCGTAGTCCCCCCGGCAGTCGTGCCTCCCGCCGTAGTCCCTTGCTTACCCGTCGGATCGCCACCACACCCGATCAAAAGCAGACCCAACAGCGGAGTACCCAACAGCCAGCAGCGAGGAAGGTCGCGTCGCATGAGGTCTCCCGAGCTCAAAGGCCCATTCGAACCAAAAGCAAGCGCGGTGCCGCATCTTCACTCCGCCGCGGCGCCGCGATCGTGACCATCGCCGGCGGCGGACTGCCGCTTGCAAGCCGCACCTGTAGCCAACGGTACACCAGCTTGTCGACTACACGCATCCGGGCGGCTAGTGGCCGCGCCAGGTGCGGATGCGGCCGACGTCGGCATGCACGAATCCCGACACCGGGTAGTAGCCGACGCCGCCGGCGCGCAGCGTGCGCACGAAGCGATAGAGCAGGCGCGTCGGAACCCCTGGCAGCCGGAAGTCGACCGCCTCACCGCGCGGATGCTCCGAGTCGCGCGCGACCTCGTGCCCTTTTTTGCGCAAGGTCAGCTGATATTTGGGCGAGCGATAGCCGCTGACCAGCTCCACGGTGGTCGCCGAAAAGCGGTGTGCCGCCGCCAGCACAATCGTGTACAGGCGCGGGGCCATGTGGATGTGCTGCTGCGTGTAGTGACAGCGCAAAAGCAGGTCGAAGATTGCCGGCGCGGGGAGTTGCCCGTTGACCACCGGCGATACCTCGTCAATCCACAGGTTGCGCAGCGTGAGCGCCGGCTGCGCGGCCAGGCCATGGGGCAAGGTCGCGCGATGCACCTGCGCGCGCTCCGTTTTGTCGGCCAGCCAGGCCGCCTTCTTGGTGGGCTCGCCCGCGTCGGCGGCAGGCTGAACGATCGTGACGCTAAAAAATAACCGAATAAAAAAGATCAACAAGAGCATGCAAAAGGCTAGATAAGCGATTTACGCCCGATTGAAACCAGGGTTTCGTTCATGGCGCCGGAGCGAAAACCCTCCAGGTCGAGGCCCACGTAGGCAAAGCCGTGGCGTTTGCCGAGCGCCACGATGGCCACGCGCTCGTGCACCGCGCGCAAAAGATCGTCGGCCAGG
>JBBQIO010000300.1:0-5423 GCA_038325015.1 Polyangia bacterium | reverse complement strand
AGTTCACCTTCTCGTTCCAGCTGGCCAAGAAGCTCTTTTTGCTCAACGACCGCGTCGAGCTGACCGGTCGGTTCGGCATCAAGGAGTCGACCGGCGGTGTCGGCTTCGATATCGGGCTGCCGTTCGGCATCGGCCGGAGCTTCTTGCGCTCGCTCGAAATTCAGACCGACCTGTTCGACTTCCGCTCGAACATCTATCCACGCCTCAAAGTCTTGGCCGCGCTCGAGTTCTACAAGCATATTTGGATTGTCGGCGGCATTGATGACGCGCTCAACCGGCGCGGGCCGGGCGCCGATGCAGTCACCGGTCGCGACTACTTCTTGGGCGCGCAGCTGACGTTCAACGACGACGACTTGCGCGCGCTCTTGGCTATCGGCGGCGCGGCTGTGCTGAGCGCCGGGGCGCGATGACGTTGATGTTTTCGAGGAGACGAACATGAGCGAACAGGTCGCGCTGGTCACCGGCGCCAACAAGGGAATCGGCATCGAGACCGTACGGCAGCTGGCGCAGCTCGGCTACACCGTGATTTTGGCGTCGCGCGACGCGGCCCGTGGCGAGGCGGCGGCGCAGAGCCTGCGCGACGAAAAGCTCGACGTGCAGGCCATCGAGCTGGATGTCGGCAACGCCGACCAGATCCTAGCCGCGGTCAAATTCGTCGACGGAAAATTCGGCCATCTCGACGCGCTGGTGAACAACGCCGGCGTCGGGCTCGACTGGGGAGTGCCGGCCAGCACGCTGCCGAGGGACGTGCTGCGGGCGACGTTCGATGCCAATTTTTTCGGCGCCATCGCCGTGACCCAGGCGTTCCTGCCGCTTTTACGCAAGAGCCCGGCCGGGCGCATCGTCAACGTGTCGAGCATTCTCGGATCGATTACCGAGCAGGGGCGCATGGCCGGGACCGGCGCCGCATACGGCTCGGCCAAATCCGCGCTCAACTCGTACACCGTTCATCTCGCATCCGAGCTCAAGAAGACGACGATCAAGGTGAATGCGGCGCATCCCGGTTGGGTCAAGACCGACCTGGGCGGCCACGGCGCGCCGCTCGATACCACGACGGGCGCCAAGACTTCGGTGCGGCTCGCGACTCTGCCGGCCGACGGTCCGACCGGGCAGTTCTTTCATCTCGACAAGAATCTGCCCTGGTAGTGCTCCCGCAAAAGGACTCGACATGAAATTCCCCGAGCTCGCGATCCTCGCTACATTCACGGTCACGACCATGGCCCACGCCGACCCAAATGCCTCGCCCACTTCGGCGATCGTCAGCGACGAGGTCGACCCCTATCTGTGGCTCGAAGAGGTCGACGGCAAAAGGGCCATGGACTGGGTCAAGGCGCGCAACGCCGAGACGGTCAAAGAGCTGGCCTCGACGACCACGTTCAAAAAGATGCAGGCCGACATCCTCGAAGTGCTCGACTCCAAGGCGCGCATCCCGGCGGTGCACCGCATGGGCGATCTCCTTTACAACTTTTGGCGCGACCAGGAGCACCCGCGCGGCCTGTGGCGTCGCACGACGCTCGACGAATACAAAAAAGAGTCGCCGGCGTGGAAGGTGATCATCGACGTCGACGGGCTGGCACGAGACGAAAAGGAGAATTGGGTGTGGCACGGCGTCAACTGTCTCAAGCCGGAATACCGCCATTGTCTGGTGCAGCTGTCGCGCGGCGGCGCCGACGCGGAGATTGTGCGTGAATTCGATCTCAAGACGATGCAGTTCGTCAAAGACGGATTTTACCTTCCCGAGGCCAAGAGCAACGTGAGCTGGAAGGGGGCCGACGCGCTCTATGTCGGCACCGATTTTGGCGCCGGCTCGATGACCGCGTCGGGCTATGCGCGCATCGCCAAAGAGTGGAAGCGCGGCAGCGAGCTGGTCAACGCCAAGGTGGTCTACCAGGGCAAGGCCGAAGATGTCGGAGTGCAGGCCTACCACGACGCCACGCCAGGCTTCGAGCGCGACTTTGTCAACCGCGGCATCGATACCTTCAACAGCGAAACCTTCGTGGTCGGCAAAAAGGGCGCGCTGACCAAGATCGATGCGCCCACCGACGCCGATGTCTCGGTCGAGCGCCAGTGGCTCTTGATCCAGACCCGTACGCCATGGACCGTCGGCGGGCAGAGCTATCCGGCGGGCGCGCTCTTGGCGTCGAGCTTCGACGGCTACATGGCCGGCAAGCGGCAGCTCACCGTGCTGTTTGTGCCGACGGCTTCGACCTCGCTGTCCAGCTTCAGCTGGACCAAGAATCACCTGATCTTGAACCTGCTGGAAGACGTCGTCAGCCGTATCGAGGTGCTGACGCCGCCGGGCAAGGGCGCGGGCGAGTGGAAGCGGGCGACGCTCGGCGGCGCTCCTGAGCTGTGCACGGTGACTGCATTCGGCTCGGACGACGATCGCAGCGACGAGTATTTTGTGACCGTCACCGGCTACCTCACGCCGACGTCGTTCGCCCGTGGCGTGGTGGGTCAGGGCACGCCCGAGGTCCTCAAACAGACGCCCGCCTTCTTCGATGCGTCCGCGCGCGATGTGCACCGCCACTTCGCGATCTCCAAAGACGGCACGCGCATTCCCTATTTTGTGCTCGCCCCCAAGGCGCTCCAGGCCGACGGCAAGAACCCGACGCTCCTGTACGGCTACGGCGGCTTCGAGATTTCGCTCGAGCCGGGCTACAGCGGCTCGGTCGGGCGCGCCTGGCTCGACAAGGGCGGAGTCTACGTCGTGGCCAACATCCGCGGCGGCGGTGAGTACGGCCCGCGCTGGCACCACGCGGCGCTGCGTGAAAATCGCCTGCGCGCCTACGAAGATTTTGCCGCCGTCGCCGAAGATCTTTTCGCCAAGAAGATCACCTCCCCGCAGCACCTGGGTATGGAGGGGCGCTCCAATGGCGGCCTCTTGGCGGGCAACATGCTTATCCTCTATCCGCAATTGTGGAAGGCGGTGGTCAGCTGGGTGCCACTGCTCGACATGAAGCGCTACACGCACCTGTCGGCGGGCGCGTCGTGGATTGGCGAATACGGCGACCCGGACAAGCCCGAGGAGTGGAAGTTCATTCAGACTTTTTCGCCCTATCACAACGTGAAAAAGGGCGCGAAATATCCGGCGGTGTTCTTCGTGACGTCGACGCGCGACGATCGCGTCGGGCCGGTGCATGCGCGCAAGATGGCCGCCAAGATGATCGCCATGGGCAACGATGCTCGGTTTTACGAGAACATCGAGGGTGGCCACGGCGGCGCGGCGGACAACAAAGAGACGGCGTTCGTCAACGCGCTCGAATACACATTCCTATGGGAGCACGTGAAGTAGTCTTATTTCTTAAATTCTTCTTTTGATGTTTGTAAGTGTTTGGCTGCAGGGGCGTACGTGCCGAGCAGGTGGCTGCTCTGCACCGTCTCGGGCAGCCAGCGGTCGAGCGTGCCCAGGTACCAGGCGCCAGCGACGATGAACAAGACCAGCACCACGACGTAAATGACAAACGGGCTCTTCTTGTCGGCGTAGGGATCGTGCCGCTTGCGCACCGCGCCTTTAGGCAGCTTGGGCAAATCGGTCAGCGCCGCGCCGAACGCCACGTTGATCCGTGCGCGTCCATTGATCGCCCAGCCGTTGGCGTCGAGCAGCGGGCCCAGGCTGCGCTGCCGCAGCTTGAGATAGGCCAACAGCATCGAGGGTCCGGAGATGAGCATCACCAGACCGACGAGACCGATGGGCATCCACGCGCCGAGCCCGAAAAACACGCTCAGCACGCCGGTGATGAGCGCGCCGATTCCGCCGATCGCCACGCCGATGGCCGCGACGGTGCCGACGTCGATTTTGCTGTGCTTGGGCGCCGGCGTCTTATCGGCGTTCGCCGTGGCCTGTGCGGTGGCGCTCAAGCTCTTGTTGGACTCGGAGTCGGCGGCGCTGGCGCGCTTGCCCACCTGCTCCTCGATCATGCGCGCCAATTTTTTGTAGGGTGACCAAAAGGCTTCGCGAACGCTGATCGGCTGCGCGATGATTTTGCTGATCGTGGCGTCCCAGTCCTGCCCTTTGTGGTCGTAAAAAAGACCATTGCGCCCGACCACCAAGTGGTCCGAATCGCCGTCGGTAAAGGCGGCCGCAATGGTGAGCTTTTCACCGTTGGGGCGTGTGCAGTCACAGTACGCGAGATAGGTGGCAGCAATTTGCGCCAGGACGATGTGCTTGCTGCTGTCGGCCACCGGCACGCACAGCGCGCAGCTGCGCGCGTCGAGGTAGAGCGTGCCGATTTGAAAGATGGCGCCTTTGAGCGTGTAAAAATCGGCGAAGTTGACGAAGTTGTGCACCAGACGCCACAGGTCGCGGTAGTAGTGAATCAGCCGCTCGACCGATTCGATCTGCGCGTTCTCGTCGGCGGTGGCCAGGTCCCGTTGCACGAGATCGGTCAACGTGGCGCGGCCCGTGCTGCTCGCCAGGGCCAGCGCACGCTCGATTCCCAGCGGCTCGATCTGGGTCCGCGGCTTTTCCGCTTGCCAGGCGTAATAGGCGGCGAGCCTGGATTTGAGCGCCACCCAGTCGGCCTCGGCCAACGTGGCTTTGGCCGATTTGCCGAGTGCCGCGGCCAGCCGGCCGAGCCGCTCGGCCCACGCTGGATTGACGCCGGTGGCGAGTGGCAGCTCCGCGTTGGCCACGATGTGCGCCAAGGGTAGACGCGCGACGTCTTCGTTTTCGGCGTTGAGCTCCTTGCCGTCGAAGAGGGCAAAATCGGCATCGCTGCCGTTGAGCGCGGCCCCGTGCGATGCATCGAATGCGGCCAGCCGAGCGCGCGTGAAATAGTCGTTGATCTTGGCCGCCAGCGGCTGCGCAGCGTCGGCCAGCGCAATTAGCTCCGAGGTGGGCGCCGGGGAAAACCGCTGCGACCACGTCGCCAGCGTGTCCGCTTCGTCGAAAAATGCGTCGATCTTCTCCTGGTTGACGCCCGGCTTACCGCTGCGGTCGGGCGTATCGCCATGGGTGCGCATGATCTCGGCGATGGTCGCCCGGGTTGCGGCATCGTCGTCGTTGGCCGCGTCCTCGGGGATCACGCCGTCGCCATTGAAGCGGGTGGCGGCGAAGATCTTTTGCCGGTCGTCGAGCTCGGCCATGCTGACTTCGGTCGCGTCGGCGCGGCCCAGATTGCTCAACAGGCGCTTGGCGGCGGCCAAGAGCGCCGGATCTTTGATGGCGCTGAGCGGCACGATGGCGCTGCCGCCCATGAGGTCGTCGGGATTGTGGATGCGCTCGGCGATCCACGCGATGGCCGCCAAGAGCTCGGGGGCGCGAATCCGGCCGTCGCCGTCGGTGTCGATAAGCTCGAGCGTGCGTGCGTCGAGCTCCAGCCCCTTGACCGGCATGGCCAAGGCGACCCACAGCTTTTGATCGAGCGTGGGCAGCGCGACCAAGTCGGCGCCCGACCTGAGGGCCACCTGGTCGACACCAC
>JBBQIO010000299.1:0-5467 GCA_038325015.1 Polyangia bacterium | reverse complement strand
GGGCGTCACGGTGCGGGCCGAGGGTGCCGTCACCGCGTCGACCAGCAGTGACCCGACCGGCGCGTGGTCGATGCCCAACATGCCGGCCGGTGTCTACGCCGTTTTGTTCACCGCCGCCGACACCATCGAGCATACGCGCGTGGTGCAGGTCGACTTCTCCGGCGCATCCCCGGTGCCCGACGTGCACTTCGCCGCCGCCGGCACGATCGTCGGCGCGGTCACGCTCGATGGCACTGGGCCGGGCGCGGGCGCGGCGCTGTTCGTCGATGGCGCCGACGCTTTTGGCACCAGCGACAGGAGCGGGCACTACCGCATCGAAAACGTGCCGACCGGCGCGCGCACCGTCGAGGCGGTGCTGGCCGGCTATCATCTCGCCACGCAGCCCGGAGTGGTCGTCGGGCGCGGCCAGGCGACCGTCGCGCCGACCATCCATCTGTCGGCCGATACCGATCCCGCGTATCCGGTCGCCGCGCTGGCCGGTGTCGCGCATCGCATCGACCGCGACGACCACTCGGGCACGATGGTGACGGCCACACTGGGCAACGTCACATTTCACACAAAGACCGCTGCCGATGGCAGCTACCGCTTCGACGGCATCAGCAGCGGTGTGTATTCTCTCTCCTTTGCTTACGCGGGTCGCAGCGAGACCATTCCGCAGGTGCTCGCGCTGCCCGGCTCGACCGGGCAGGTGGTGGACGGCGCGCTCTACCCACTGCAAAGCAACCCGCTGTCGCTGCCGATGGCTCGCCGGCTGGTGAGCGGACTGTCCGAGCTGCGCATTCTCGACGCCAAAAGGCTACTCGCGATGCGCCCTTCGACGGTGGGCGCGAGCGACAAGGAGCTGGTCGTGGTCTCGCTCGATACTGGCGCGGCCATTACGCGCACCGATGACGCCAACGTGAGCTCCTACGTGGCCACGTCCAAGGACGGACGGTGGGCGCTTTATGTCGCCGGCGTCGATCGCTCGCAGGGCGCGCTGCGCGTGCTCGATCTGACCGACGACAGCCCGCCGCGCACTCTGGCCGGCCTGGTCAACTCGTACTACGAAAGCTTCGTCGCCGATGGCTCACGCGTGATCTACGTGGTGAACAACGAGCTGCACTCGGTGCCCACGGTCGGCGGCCCGCCCGTCCTGTTGGCCACCGGAGTGGTCGGCTACGTCACGCTCTTGCCCGACGGCAAGCGGGGTATTTATCAATGGTGTAACGGCTTGGATTGCCGGCTCTCGGTGCAGGCCGTGGCCGGCGGCATGCCGACCGACGTGATTGCCGGCGTCTCGCCCGAGGCCGCGTACCTGACGCTCTCCGCCGACGGCAGCCGGGTCGCCGTGTTGACCGACTGGAATTCCGGCATGGAGACCGGCACGCTGGTCACTGCCTCGATGGACGGCTCAGGTGCGCGCACCATCGGCACCGGTGTCTCATACGGTTTGCAGCTCTCGCCCGATGGGCGCTATTTGGCCTATTCGACCGGCCGTGCCTATCCCATGGGCGCCGATCTGCATGTGGTGGATCTGACGAGCAGCACGGCGCCGACGGTGATCGCGCACGACTGCGACGGCCCAAGTTTCAGCCCGGATGGAACGCGCCTGGTGTATCGCACCGGCATCGAGTCACCGCTCGGGGGCACACTGATGCAGCAGCCCCCGGGAGGCGGGGCCGCGGAGACGCTCGGCGGCGCGGTGGGGTCGTTTCAGTTCTCGCCTGACGGCACGCAGCTCGTGTTCACCGCTGCGCGCAACCCGAACGACGGCACCGGCACGCTCACCGGCGCTGGCCCCACTGGCCTACCGCGCACGTTCGCCACCGACGTCATCTCTTCGCTGTTCACCAGCGACAATCGAACCCTTTTATACATGACCCCGAGCATGAATCCGAGCCAGACCGGCCCCCGCCTGTGGAGCGTGCCCCTCGGCGGCGGCACGCCGGTCGAGCTCGGCGATGGCAACAGCATGACGCCGTCGACGGGGGGCACGAATGTGGCCTGGCCGGCCCAGCACAATATCGTACAGGTCGTGCCGGCCGTCGGTGGCGCGAAGACCGCGGTTTGCGCCGGCGATCCGATGTGGGCGAGCGATTCGCGCTTGGTAGTAGTCCAGACCCAGGCAGCAGTGCCTTATCGTTTTCAAAATGGATTCTATGTTTGGGACGTGACGCCGTGAGGCTGCTGTTGTTGTCGCTCGCCATGGTCGTCGTCGTCGGCTGCCGGACGGCGCTGCCCGGGGCCCGCTTGAGCGGACGCGTGGTGATCACCGGACAGGCCGATCGGCACGGCATCGTCGTGACCGCGGGTGGGCCCAACTCGGCGACCACCACCACCCGGCTCGACGGCAGCTACGCGTTCGACGATGTGATCGACGGCGGCTACGCGGTCTCCGCGACGGTGCGCTCAACCGTCGAAGGGACGCGCAGCGCCTTGGTCGTGGCCAACGGACCCGCGGTGCTGCCCGATCTAGTGTTCACGCCCGCGGGTGGCGTCACCGGGCGCGCGACGCGCGGCGGCGGCAACGTGGGCAACGCCGGGATTCTGGTCACCGTCGAAGGGACCAGCGCGCTCGGCGTCACCGACGACGCTGGCGACTATCACATCGACCTCGTCGCGACCGGCACGTACGACGTGCACGCCGAGACCACCGGTTTTCACGCCGCGACCGCGCCCGGCCAGGTCGTGCGCTGGGACCAGATCACGCACGTGCCCGAAATCGATCTCGTCATCGGCCCGGGCCATGCCGCGCTGCGCGGCGTCGCGCAGCTGTTCGGAAAGAGCGACCACCACGGCACGTTGGTGACCGTTCTGGGCACCGGCCTGAGCACGACCACAGCCGCCGATGGCAGCTGGGCTTTCGAGAATGTCCCTGAAGGGACGTACACCGTCACGTTCGTCAATGGCGCGTACGCCGAGAGCGTGCCCGAGGTGGTCGCGCTCGCCGGCAGCGACGGCTTCGTCATCGACGAGTCGCTCTACGCACTGCCGCGCTCGCCGTTGACCCTCTACCGAGCGCGGCGCATCGAGAGCACGCCGTCTATCCACTACGGGTTTGTCCTGTCGCCCGACGGGCGGCGACTGGTCTATGCCAACAACGCCGCCACCGGGGCCAAGGTCAAGATGGTGCCGCTCGATGGCTCGGCGGTGATCGCCCTGGCCGATGGCACCATCGACGAGGGCTATAGCGGGCTGGCCGCCGCGTTCACGCCGGACAGCGCGCGCGTGCTGTTCCTAGAGCGCGACCGACTGCATTCGGTCAGCGCAGCCGGCGGCGCTCCGCCTACGACCCTGGCCGCGTACGCTTCGATGTTCGGGCTCTCTCCCGACGGCGCGTCGGCGTTCTACAGTGCGCTCGATCCGATGACCGGCCTGCGGGCGCTGTACAGCGTGGCCGTGTCCGACGGCGCGACGCACACCGTGGTCCTCGACGCGCAACTGCGCAACCCGGTGTGGAGCGCCGACAGCAAGCGCATCATCTATCGCACGGACGTCGACAACTATTTCCAGCTCGGCACCGTCAAGCTGGCGGCGGCCACCGGTGGCACTCCCGTGGTGCTCGGCACCAGCGCATGGGATGCCGTCCTGTCGCCCGACCGCCGCCACGCACTGGTGCAATCGAACATCAACACCAACGACGTGACCAGCACGCTCTGGGTGGTCGATCTATCGACCGGTAAGAGCACCAACCTGGGCTCGGGCGTCAACCACTACGCGTCGCCTGGCTTCGCCAGCAACGACAAGGTCTATTTCTCCCAGGGCCTGCAGCTCTACCTTGCCAGCGTTGACGGCGGGACCGCGACCAATCTCGGCTTGGACTCCTATTTTGGCAATGTCGGCCTCTCGACCGACCACAGTCACCTCGCCTTTGCCAACGCGTGCACGAACGCCAACGGAAGCTGCTCGCTCTTTGTCGCGTCAGTGGCGGACGGTCGGTCCGTGCAGGTCGCGACCGGCGTGTCGGATTTCAAGCTCTCCGATGACGGCACGCGGATCATCTACTCGCTGAATCGCAATCCGCAGCTCCTCGGCGACATGTGGATCGCTCGCACCGACGGCACGGGGACTGCGGTCCAACTCGACAGCGCGACCTCCATCTATTCGGCGCACATTACGCCCGACCTCAGCCACGTCGTTTACTTCAAGGATGTGGGCAGCGATTCACTCGGAACGTTGTGCATCGTCTCGACGGCGGGTGGTCCGGTGACCACGCTCGCCACGCATGCCCAGGCGTACACCTGGACCTTTTCGCCGAACGGCCGGTTCGTCGAATTCACCGTTCTGCCGCTTGGAGCGACCCAGTCGTATCAACCCGGCACGTTGAACTACGCGCCGCTCGACGGCTCGCCCGCGACGCCGGTCGTGGACGACTTCCACGACGGTGTGGCCTGGAGCGCGGGCAGCCTTTTGGTTGCTGCGCGCAGTGGCAGTGCGCCGCCCTATCGCTTCCAAGACGGCTTCTACGTTCAAACCCCGTAGCCACAGCGATGGCTTCACATATACTCCCGCGACAAGGAGGACTACATGGTCCCAATGCGCGCATTCGCTTTTGCTATGGTGTTGATGGTCGGGGCGGCTCCATCATTAGCCGACTCAAAGAGTGATCCGAACGGCTTTGGTAAAAAGACGGTGGCCCTGTTCGACGCCATGAAGGCGAACGACGTCGCCGCCCTCGACGGGATGTTGGCGCCCCATGTGGTATTCACCAACTTCGCCGGAGTGGTTGGCGCGCGCGCTGATTATCTGGCGGTGTTTTCGCGCAAGATCTTGACCATCGAAGCCTACAAGCTCGATCCCGTCTCGGTGGAGGTGTACGGCGACGCCGCCGTGGTGGTGTATCGAATCACCATCACCGCCCATACCGGAACGCAGCCCTGGCCCAAGCAGCTGATCTCGACGGACACGTGGGTCAAGCAGGCGGCCGGCTGGCAGTTGGCCGCACGTCACTCGAGCGCGATGATGGTGGCGCCGCAACACTAACCTGAGGCGTCCCGCGATGAGCTTGCAACTGAGGCGTCCCGCTGCCGAGTGGGTCGCTTCCTACCTTGCGTTTCTCGACGAAATCGCCGCGCTGGGCGAGCGGGTGTGGCCTACCCGACCGCTGCCGCCCGAGATGGGGGAATATTTTGTCCTTCGTTTCGCGCTCGTGGAGTTGCCAAAGAGATGTTGCGGCAGATTCTGCTAACCGCGAAGGCGCAGGAAATTGGCAAATTGCTGCTGACCTGCGCACCGGACAACAGTGCGTCGAATCGCACCATTGTGGCGAACGGCGGTGTCCTGGAACGAACCGCATTCGTCGAGCGAGTCGGCCGCAGCACCAATCTCTACTGGATCACCGTTTAGCGCGCGGCTTCGCGGTACCATGCTGCGGTGAACATTCTGTTCGTGACCTCGGAGGTCGCGCCCTACGCCAAAACCGGTGGCCT
The DNA here is from genome assembly GCA_038325015.1 of Polyangia bacterium. GTDB lineage: Bacteria > Myxococcota_A > Polyangia > Palsa-1104 > Palsa-1104 > JBBQIO01. The sequence continues at coordinate 59 of JBBQIO010000299.1, read as the reverse complement.
GGCCGATGTGTCGGCGGCGCTGCCGCGCTACTTGCATCGCGCCGGGCACGACGTGCGGG
>JBBQIO010000298.1:0-5471 GCA_038325015.1 Polyangia bacterium | reverse complement strand
GCGATGGTGCTCCTGTCGGTCACGCTGGTGCCGCTCTATCACAAGGCCAAGGTGTACACCGCTTACGAGTACCTCGAGCGCCGCTTCGACCTGCGCACCCGGCGGCTGACCGCGTTTCTGTTCTTGCTGCAGCGCGGGCTCGGCGCCGGGCTGGCGATCTACGCTCCGGCGCTGGTGCTGTCGGCGGTGCTCGGTTGGCCGCTGCAGGCGACGATCGTGATCCTCGGCGCGGTGGTCGTGGCGTACACCGTCTCGGGTGGCGCACGGATCGTCCACCAAACGCAGAGCTATCAGATGGTGGTCATGCTCGGCGGAATCGCCGTGGCCTTCGTGTTCGCCCTCCGCGCGCTGCCCAGCGCAGTGACGCTGCACCAAGCCGCGCGCATCGCTGGTACGCTCGGTCGTCTCCACGCGATCGATCCTTCGCCATCGCTGCACGTGCGGTACACGCTGTGGTCCGGGCTGATCGGCGGCCTGTTCTTGCAGCTCGCCTACTTCGGCACCGACCAGTCGCAGGTGCAGCGCTACCTGACCGGCGGCTCGTTAACCGAGAGCCGCATGGCGCTGATGTTCAACGGCCTCATCAAGGTGCCGATGCAGTTCCTGATCTTGTCGGTGGGAGTGGCAGTTTTCGTTTTTTATCAGTTTTATCGCCCGCCTGTGTTTTTTCACCAAACCGAATGGAAAGCCGCATTGGCCACCTCCGCCCACGATGAGCTGCAGGCGCGCGACGACGCGTTCGGCCGCGCCTGGCAAGCGCGACGGCAGGCGCTCGACACATTTTCAGTGGCCACGACGCCGGCCGAATCGACGGCCGCCACCGCCGCGCTCAAGCAGCGTCAACTCGAGGTCGAGGCGGCCCGTCAGTCGGCCTATGCCGCGCTGAAAAAAGCCCATCCGGCGACCGAGGCCACCGACTCCGACTACGTGTTTTTGACCTTCGTCACCGAGCGCCTCCCGTCGGGGTTGATCGGACTTTTGTTGGCCGTCATCTTGTGCGCGTCGATGTCGGCGTGCGCCAGCGCGCTGTCGGCGCTCGGCTCGACGACAGTGGTCGACTTTTACCGGCGATCGTTTCGCCCGGGCGCGAGCGATGCGCACTATCTGTTGGCGGCGCGCCTCTTCACCTGCGGCTGGGGAGTGATCGGCATCGGCTTCGCCATGTTCGCCTCGCGGCTCGACAATCTGATCCAGGCCGTGAACATCCTGGGGTCGCTCTTTTATGGCGCCACGCTCGGCGTATTCGCCATCGGTGCCGCCATGCCGCGCACGCGCGTCGACGGCAAAGCGGCGTTCTACGCGCTGTGCATCGCGCAGGCAGTGGTGTTCGCCGTCGCCGCGCGCACCACGATTGGGTTTCTTTGGTACAACGTGATCGGATGCGTTGTGGTGTTGGTGGTGGCGCCGGTCATCGGTCTGGTGGCGCGAAAGCCCACTGCCGTTTGAAATTTTTTGCGGATGGGCTGCGTCGACGCATCTCCTTGAACGTGGAGAACCCGATGAAATCGATCCTGCTGGCCGCAACTCTCACCTCGTTGGCCGGAGCGGGCTGCGCTGCGACCGCCGGCACCACGGCCTTGACCAAATCGCAAACCAAAGTCGTCTTTCAGGCCAGCACCGCGCTGTTCGACGACGTTCAGGCTCGATTTCCGCGAGCTCAAGGTCGGCCAGTAAGCCGGCCGTCATGACCGCACGGCGCAAAGTGTCGGCGACGAAGATGCGCACCGCCCCGCTCCTGCGCGAGCAGGTCCGCGACGCCACGGCGCAGGCGATCATGTCGGCGGCCGAGGAGATCTTTGCAGAACAGGGGCTCAACTCGGCCCACGTTGGCGAGATCGCCGCGCGCGCCGGCGTTGCGGTGGGCACGCTCTACAACCACTTCACGGATCGCGAGGCGCTGCTGATCGGTCTTTTGCAAGCGCGCCGTACCGAGCTACTGGCAGCGCTCGACGAAATCCCCAGCGCCACGTTCACGCCCGCGCTCGACGCCTTTGCCGACCGCATCATCCGGCACTATCGGGCACATCAGCGCTTCTTCCGGATTCTGCTTTCGGGGGAGCTGGGGGCCTGTCCGGGATCGCTTCCCGTCGTGGCGCAGCGCGCCCCCGAGATCATGCACGCCCTGTACGAGCGCGCCGAGCGACTGATGCGACTCGGTCTGCGCGAGCGGGTGCTAGAGGTGCGGCCGGCGCACGTCTATGCGGCGCTGTTCATGGGCCTCCTGCGCGCAGTCATGATGCACGATCTTTTGGCGTTGGGCGGCACTCCGGTCGAGGCCAGCCACGTTCTCGAGGTTTTTTTGCACGGCGCGCAGCGTGCGTAACCCGCACTCAATGAGCGGCGTAAATGAAGCATGGCCGCGCACTTTTCCACTTCGGTGCTGGCCGTTCGAAGCCGACTGTATGATTTCCGTGCGACGCGTAGAATCGCCCGCGTGAAGCCGTCCGCGCCCGCCGCAACTACGCCCCCGAGCAGCGAAAGCGCGCTCATGGCCGGCTACTGCGATGGCGATATGGCGGCCTTTGCCGCGCTCTACCAGCGCGTAGGTGCGCGCCTGCACCGCTACCTTCTGGGGCTCAGCGGGACGCGCGATGCGGCCGACGACCTCCTACAGCAGACCCTCCTGAAGCTCCACGAAGCGCGCGATCTGTACATCCGCGGGGCCGACCCGGTGCCCTGGCTGTTCACCATCGCGCATCGCACGTTTCTCGACGAGGCGCGGCGCCGCAAGCGTGCCCGCGTCCAGCTCACCGTCGACGGCACGTTCGTGGTCGAGCCGCGCGCCACTGCCGGAGGAGGCGCCGAAGAGGCCGCGAACGAGGAGGAGCCGCTCTCGGGCTCGATGCTCCGGGCGCTGGCGCAACTGCCCGAGCAGCAGCGTGAGGCGTTGGTGCTGACCAAGATCGACGGCCGATCGCACGCCGAAGCCGCGTCGATTACTGGTTCGTCCGCCGGCGCAATCAAGCTGCGCGCGCACCGAGCCTACGTGGCCTTGCGCCGACTGCTCGGCACAACCCCCGGGGTGGAGCGGTCGTGAGCGACTCGACGGAATCGATACAGCTGCCGCCGCTGTCCGACGATCTCGGCCGCCGGCTGGCGGGGATGCGGCCGGTGCGGATGCGTCGCCCGGTGCTGACCGTCTTTTTTACCGCGGCGCTGGCCTTGCTTTGGCTGGTCGCCGTCGAGGGCTGGATGCGCGGCCACGCCATGCCCGGGCAGCGTTCGATGGCCCCATCCTTGTCGACGCACATGACGCTGCCCTGGATCGCCCTGGCCATCCTGTGGCTGGTTGGGTTCGTGGCGCCTTTGGGCGCGGCGCTGCTGCCCGTGCGCAACCAGGTCCTGCCCGACCATCGTCGTGCCACCCGTTGGGCGTGGTTTGGCGTGGCGCTAGTGTTGGCCAGCGGCGCGCTTGTCGGGCTCGCCATCCCAGACCCCATCACCGGCTCGCCGCTGCCGGCGCTGTGGGGCTGCCTCCGCGTTGGGCTGCTCGTCTCCGCGGTGCCCTTTTTGCTGGGCGTGATGGCCGTCCGCCGGGTGGCACTGGTCGGTCGTACGGCCCTCGGCGCGGCGCTTGGCGCGGCCGCCGGCGCCGTCGGTGCGCTCATCCTTCACTGCGAATGCTCGGTCGGCGGCCCACTGCATCTGGCGCTGGCCCACGGCGGCGCGACGGTGATCTGGGCGCTGGTCGGGCTCGCGCTCGGTGCATTGCTGAGCCACGAAAAATGATCCGAGATCTTTTTTGTTTCGTAACTTGTCTCGACAGCCGAACGTAGCGATTCTATCGCGGGTACCGCGCAGCCCTCGGGGGGCAGGGCCCACTCACAACCGAACTAGGAGAGAACGATGACGATCAAGGGAGCATTTGTAGCGGCAAGCGTGGCGGGCATGTTTGCGGCAATGACGCCGATGGTGGCCTCGGCCAAGGGCAGCGACGACGTCAAGTGCGCCGGCGTCAATGCGTGCAAGGGCACCGGCGCCTGCAAGAGCGCGTCGAACGAGTGCAAAGGCACCAACGGCTGCAAGGGCAAGGGCTGGACGACGGCCTCGGCCAAAGAGTGCAAGTCCAAGGGCGGCATGGTCGTCGCCGACAAGAAGTAAGCAGGCACCAAGAGAGATGGTGGCCTCCCCGCATCCGATCTGCATGCCCGGGTCGGGAGGCCACCTCGCTCGCAGGCGCACATGATAAAGCTGCCCTACCTCGGCTTCGGGCTCGGTTTACGGCCGACCTACTACCCGGACATTCTCGACGGAGATTGCGAGGCCGTCGCCCGGCGAGTCGACTGGTTCGAAGTGATCAGCGAAAATGTGATGGTCCCGGGCGGTCCGCCGCGTCGCGCGCTCGAGCGCGTCCGGGAGCGCTGGCCGGTGGTGCTGCACGGCGTTTCCTTGTCGCTGGGATCGACCGATGCCCTCAACGAGCGCTACCTCCGCGAGCTCGGCGAGCTGGCGGACCAAATCGAGCCAGCCTGGATTTCCGACCATCTGTGCTGGTCGAGCATTGGCGGAAAATATCTGCACGACCTTTTGCCACTCCCCTACTCCGAAGAGGCGCTCGACCATGTGGTCAGCCGCGTCTTGCGCGTGGAGGACGCGCTCAAGCGGCCGATCCTCGTCGAGAACGTGTCGAGCTATTTGACGTTTCGCAGCTCGGTGATGACCGAGTGGGAGTTTTTGACCGCGCTGTGCGAGCGCGCCGACTGCAGCCTCTTGCTCGACGTCAATAATGTCTTTGTCAGCGCTCACAATCACGGCTTCGACGCGGATGCTTTTTTGCGCGGCCTACCCAAAGGTCGCGTCGGGCAGATGCATCTGGCTGGCCACACGGCGAGCGAGCCGCTCTATCTCGACACGCATGATCATCCGGTGTGCGACGAGGTGTTTGCACTGTACCGCCGCGCGATCGATCGCTTCGGACCGGTGTCGACGCTGCTCGAGCGGGATGACCGGTTTCCGCCGTTCGAAGAGCTGTGCGCCGAGCTCGACCAGTGCCGCGCCGTCGCTGCCGAGCCCGGCGAGCGGGAGCATGTGGCGTGAAGCTGGCCGAGACGCAAGCCTGGCTAGAGGCGCTGATTCGCGCGCCCGAGGGCGTCGGGGCGGCCTTGGCCGAGCAGGGGATCGCTCCTTTGCGACTGGCCGAGTTGATCGACGGCGACGAGCACGCCGCGGTCGATCGCCTGGACGTGTACGCCAATATGTATTTTTTTCGCATCCTCGACGCGCTGCGAACCGACTATCCCAAGCTGTCGGCGCGGCTCGGTGACGCACGCTTCTCCGACCTCGTGACCGACTACCTCTTGGCTCATCCGTCGACCCATCCCTCCCTGCGCGAGGTCGGCGCCGCGCTCGCCGATTTTTTGGTCAGCGGGAGCGGCCGCGCGGCGATGCCCGGCTGGGCGGCGGATCTGGCGCGGCTCGAACGGGCGCACCTCGAAGTGTTCGACGGCGCCGACGGCGAGCCGCTACAGTGG
>JBBQIO010000297.1:0-5485 GCA_038325015.1 Polyangia bacterium | reverse complement strand
CCAGGCGCTGGCCATCCACCTGGCCGGGCGGCAGCTCCTCGCCGACGGACATCCGCAGGATGCGCTGCGCGTGTTCGAGCTCAATGCCAAGCGGTTTCCCAATCAGTGGCCAGTCCACGTCGGATTGATGCGCGGCTACTCGTCCGTGGGCAAGTTCAAGGAGGCGCTGGCCGAAGCAAAGCTGGCGCTGCCGCAAGCGCCCGACGAGCCGAATCGCACCATTCTCAAAAAGAGCATTCAGTTGCTCCAGGCGGGCAAGGCGATCGACTGACCGAGCGCCCGCCCGGCCGTCGGCCAGCGACCGGGCCCTCAGCCGGAGCGCGCGGCTGTGTCGGCCGCCGGCAGCGCAACGCTAGCCAGCGACGGTAGCTGACCCGCTCTGGCGATATGCTCGAGGGTCTTGTTGAGCGGCATCTGCTTTTGCAGTGCGCGAAAACCATTCCAGAGCTGGTCACCGTGGGCGCCGAGGTGGAGATGGTCGAGCGCACGTGGCCACTGCTTGGGCTCGGTGAAGAAGAAACGCGGATTCGTCCAGCTGATCGCGGTGGCGATGCCGCGCTTGATAGGATTGGTCAAGGCCGTCGTCACGACGGCGGAGCTGAACGGAAAGTGCTTGGCCATGTAGCTGCGCTCGAGCGAGTTGGGGGCGCCGCCGTCACTGACGATGAGCATCACCAGCTCGCTCGCGCTGACGGGCGCCAGCAGGGTTTGGTACGCTGCGATCTGGTCGTAGGAAGCCTGCCATTGGGCGCGGCTCGGATCGGTCTCGTCATGCAGCCACGAGATGACGTGAAGCGCGCCGACCTGCTCGATCCCGACGACGTGGTGCATCAGACCTCCGTCCGTGATTTTGACATATTTCTGCGGCAACGAACGTGACCGTCCTTTGCCTGTGCGCGAGAGGCCAAGCGCGGTTTCATTTTGCCGGCGGGCTGCAGGTACAGTATCGCAAAAAGAGCGATGGCTCCCGACCCGCCGATCGTTTCAGCAGGCCGGAGACAGAAGTGTCCGCGAAGGCAACGGGTCGGCGATTCAGGAAGGACGACAAAGTACGCATCTTGCGCGAGGCAGATGCGTGCGACGGCCAGCGCGGCGCGGCGTTACTGGGGCGAGAGGGGATTTACTCGTCTCACTTATCGACGTGGCGCAACCGGAGCGAACGCGGTCTCGGAGAAGGCGACGTACATGCCCGCCTTCATGCCCGTCGCGTAGCGCTTCGGGATGTCCATCGCCGGCGGCGCACCGAAATCGACCATCACTTCGAAGTACTTGTAGCAGGTGCCTTCGTAAACGAGTCGCCCGTCGGCCTCGATGCACGAGAGGGAGTCGCCGCTCCGTACGTCGCGAAGTCCCCTTACTCTGGCGCAGTTGGGGCGAAACAAAAACAAACCGCCGCGCTTTGACGCGGTTCGGCGTGATTGCTGCGTCATCAGCGTCATAACATATCGAAAATGCATATTATTTAGCTGGTGATTACGCCCAGGGCAATCAGCACGAACGGCGGCCCATTGGCGAGCCCATGAATGATGATCCCGTTCCAAGTGTTCCTCGTGCGCGAGACGACGAAGGGCACGACCAGCAGCGTCGGGAGCGCCATCAACATCACGCTCCATCCGAACGAGAGATGAAACAGCGTCCATAAGAGCGACTGCACGAGCCACGCGTATCGACCCCACGTGTTGATTTGCCGAGGGAGAAGCACGCCGCGCCACAGGAATTCTTCGGCGCCGATGTTGAGCAGCCAGAACGGAAACCACGCACCGAGGATCCACAGCCGATCACTGTAAAGTGGCGTGATGTGCAAAAACGGCGGCGACATCGGCGCGTGCAACACTTGGCCGACCAGGTATGCGCAGGCGCCGCTGCCGGCGAAGACCACGAGCGTGCCACTGACGACAAACCATGCGTCGCGCGCGCTCAGACGATGTAATCGGAGGCGTGTCGTGACTTCTGCGAGCGGCACGTGCTCCCGTCGTAAGACGAGCGCGCCGATCACGACCAGCGGCACAAAGACGAGCGCTCCGCCAGCGGTGAACCAGGCGATCAAGGGCTCCAAGTCGTGCGCGACGAGCAGCGGAATTACGACGCGCGTGGCGATCCACAAGAGCACTGCACCGACGACGAAAATGCCCGCATCGAAAAATCGTGTTGTTTGCATTTTGTGCTTGTCCTAAAAGTGATAGTGACTATCATATGAGTGTGACCATCAAACGTCAAACCGTAGAAGCGCCCGACTTGCGCGATCGCAAGCGCGTCTCTGCGATGCGGCGGGTGCAGGCCGCGGCGCTCGACCTGTTCGAGCACCGCCCTGGTGGCTATGCGGCGGTCACCATCGAAGAGATCGCGGCAGCCGCCGAGGTTGGCGCAGCGACGGTATATCGGCACTTCGGTGGCAAAGAGCGGATCATTTTGTGGGATGAGTACGATCTCGATCTGTTCGCGGAGATCACGCGGCAGCTCGTCACGTCCAAACCCAAGCTGGCCCCGCTCCATGCCGTGCATCGCGCGCTCGTGATCGCACTCGATCGCGTCTATGCCGAGGACAAAGACCGCATCTTGCGGCGCTCGAGGCTGATGGCGGGAACGCCCGCGCTCGCGCTTGCAGCCTCGGCGGACATGATCGCGATGCGCTATGGCTTGGCGCAGCTCTTCTTGAAGACGCGGAGCTGCCCGGACACGCTCGAGGCGAACGTCTTGTCGGGCGCGATCATCGCGACGCTGGATTCAGCGATCATCGCGTGGGTCGCCGATCGCGGACGCGTGCAGCTACGAAAAGTGATCGGTATGGCGTTTCGAAAGTTGGAGCGTGTGACGCGAACGAGTTAGTGAGCAACCATCGACGTTCACGGGCAGGCGGTTAGCGATCGAACACGGCAGCATTGTGATCAGCTCGTCCAGAACGGCAACCTCGCGGCGGTTCGGGCTCGTAGGACAAATGAAGTGCACGGCACAGGTGCTGTCAGGCGCGTGAGCCCGATTGGCGACTGCGAAGTCCGGAGCTCGGAGGACTCGATCCGCAAGCAGCGCTTCATCGCCGTGGGCAGCGGGCAAACCTTCGCCATCGCCGTTCAGCGCTGCCGTCTTCCCAATTACTCGGAGACGCACTCAGTTGCGTCGACCCCGTCAAAACGCCCGCAGTCCTGCTCGAACACGAGGCGCCGCTACCCCGGACGTGAGGGTCGACCGCGAGCCGCAGGCGGGCGCGTGCCGGAAGGCCGAGGTGCGCTCAAGTGTCTTGCGCGCCACTCGCTCGTCCTCGATCACCGAGATCATCCGCATGGGGCCGGCGCAGCGAGGGCACGCGAGCCCGGACAATCCCGTTTCAACAGCGTGGACCACCCTAGTCGACGACCCCGCAATGCCTCGTCTAGCCCTCGGAGTGCCGAAGGAAAACGAGGCAGGTAAGTACTAGTGGCTCCTCAGGGAGTCGAACCCCGAACCTTGCGCGTATGAAGCGCCTGCTCTAACCAGTTGAGCTAAGGAGCCGAACCAAAGCGGACCAGCTGCTACCATCGGGCACGGCGGCTTGTCAATCCTACCGTTGCGCCCCCGCCTCGTCGCTGACGCAGCGCAACGACAGCCATCAACGTGGTCGGCGCAGTCGGCGGTTGTTCAAAGGCAATCCCGGGTGCACTCTTCTCGTTTCATGGTCTGCCCATCCTGCGCCGCATCGAATCGCGCCGGCGCGCCGCGCTGTAAACGCTGCGACGCCACCCTGCCCCGCACCTGCGCGGGCTGCGGCTCGCCATGGGCCGGCGCCGGCGAGCTGTGCATGAGCTGCCGTACCGAGCGCGTGCCGGCTGCGCTGGGCGCCGAGCTCTTGGCGCTGAGCGATGCCGAGAGCCCGTTCGACCAGATCGACGACAGCGACGTGGACAGCGATTCAGAGGAGCCGCTGGCGCTCGAGCTGGAGGACCTTCAACCCGCCCTTCCGCTCGACCTCGAGCCCAAGCTGGTCGGCCGCAGCGCGGCGCTCGGCCGCCTCCTGGGCACCGTCAAGCGCGCGATCCGCGAGCAGGCCCGCGCGTTCATCGCCCTGACCGGCCCCGCCGGCGCCGGCAAGAGCCGCCTGTGCGCCGAGCTCGGCCGCGCCGCCAGCGGAATTCGCATCCTATCGGTCATCGCCACGCCCGAGTCTTCCGTCGGGCCGCTGCGCCAGCTGCTCTTTTCGCGACTCGGCCTGCATGGTCGTGAGCTGCCCGATGTGGTGCGCGCGCGGCTGACCAACCTGGTCGACGCTACGGTGCTGCCGCGCTATGCGGCCGACGTGGTCGCGCGCCTGTTGCCGCTGTGCACATCGAGCGACGAAGAGCTCGACGAGGCGGCCCCGCTGGCCGGCGATCCGCATACGTTCTTGGCGCTGCGCCGCCTGTTCGCCGCCGACGCCGCGCAGACCCCCCTGTGCCTCATCTTCGACGACGTCGAAGGGGCCACGCCCGAGACCGTCAACCTCATTCACTACCTAGCTGCCGGCCTGGGCAGCGCGCCGGTGGTGCTCCTGGCCGTCGGGCGGCCGTCGCTGTTCGAGACCCACCCCAGCTTCGGCGAGGGTGACGTCCAGCTCGAGCGCATCGAGCTCGGCCCGCTGCAGCCCGCCGAGTCGCTGTTGTTGATGAAGGAGGTGCTGTCGCCGGTGGGCGCGGGAGCAGCGCCGCCCGAGCTGCGCGCGCAGTTCGCCGAGCGCGGCAGCTTCACTCCGCGCGAAATCTTGGAGCTGTGCCGCTATCTCCTCGAAGAGGGCGTGCTCGTTCCCGAGGGCGATACCTGGCAGTGGCATCCGGTGCATCGCCTGCGCTGGCCCGAGTCGCTCGAAGAGATCTTGGCCGGGCGCCTGGCCGCGCTGTCGCACGCCGAGCAGGACCTCCTCGGCAAAGCGGCCGCGGTCGGCGAGCGCTTCTGGCCCGATGCGGTCGTGGCACTGGTGCGCACCTCGGCGCTCGAGGGTGGCGATCCTGACGGCCCGACGCTGGCCGAAATCGCCGGTGCCGGGGATCGTACGCGCCAAGAGGTGGTTGCCGCGCTGGCGCAGTTCGTCGACCGCGGCATCATCGTGCGCGAGCCGCGCTCGCAGATTGCCGGCGAGCGGCAATACCGCTTCGCCTTTCCGCCGTGGCGCGACGTGGTCTATGACACGCTGGAGGCCGCCGCGCGCCGTCGTTATCATCGCCTGTTGGCGCACTGGCTCGACCTTCAGCCCGAAGGCCGATCCGCCGATCGCCAGGAGGAGATCGCCCGCCATTTGCAAGACGCCGGCGATGGCGAAAGCGCGGCCCATCACTATCGCCGCGCGGCCGATGCGGTCGGCGCCCGCTACGCTAATGACCAGGCGATTCGGCTCTATTCGGCGGCGCTGGAATGTCTCGGCCCCGCCGATCTCGCGACCCGCATCCATCTGTGGCACGACCTCGGCTCGGTGCTGCAGCGTAAGGGCGACAACGACGGAGCGATGTCCGCCTTCGAGCACATGTTGCGGCTGGCGTGGGTC
>JBBQIO010000296.1:0-5487 GCA_038325015.1 Polyangia bacterium | reverse complement strand
CGATCGTTCCATCGATCTGGGCGCTGTGGCCGATCGCCAGGGCCAAGGCCCGGGGACCCTGGGCGTGCACCGTGACTCCACTGGCGACGGTCAGATTGGCGAAGCCGAAAATCGCGATCCCGGTGTTGGTACCCGATTGCGTGGCGACCCGAAAGAAGACGCCGCTTTGCAGACCGGCGCCGGGCGGTCGCACCAGCCCGCCGGTGATCGAGCCGTCATTGGTGTTGAAAATCGCATCGGTGGCCAGTGTCGTGTTGGCGGTGCCGGTCGAGTAGTCGCTCGCTAGGACCGAGCCGCTCGGCACCAACCCTTGACAGTGCGCCGACAGAGGCGTCGTGCTGCTCTGGGGAACGCACGCGAGCGAGCAGGTCACCGTCGTGAAGCCCGAGCCGTCGGCTTTGCATTTGTGCAGCGTGTTGCCGTCGCACAGGTTGTTACTGCCGCCGGGGTCGCACGCCAGCATGGCCGAGTCGGGCGGCACCATGTCCGAATTGCCACTGCCCGGCGCGAGCCCGGTCACGGTGAAGCTACAGCCAGCGGAGACGCACAGAAGAATTGTCAAAGAGGCGCGCACTGCGGCTGATACTGGCACAAAAGCGCCACCGTCGAAAGCCCGTCGACCGGGCCTGACCTTCACGGGGCCGGCACATCACAAAACGAGGAGGTCGCACCCTCCGATCGACAGGAGTATCCCTCGCTGCGGCGGCACTCGCTGTCGTTCGCGCAACGGCGTCGACAGGCCTGTCCGAAACACACCGCGTCCGAAGGGCAGTCACCATCTGTTCCGCATTTTTTCTCGCAGTAGCCGCCGGGGAGCATGGTGGCGCAGCTGTACGGGCTCGTGCCGCACGCGTCGTTGCTGCTGCAGCGCGAGCCGATGGCCGCGAACTGGGTGTTGGCTCCCGCGCTGCACGCGGCGAGAGCCAGTCCGAGGACCAAAGCGACACAGGCGATTGTCAGATGGCGCAGCACGTGATCCTCAATGAACCGGCTGGGCGGCGGGCGAGGGTTTGGGCGGCCGCGGTGGCGCGCCCAGCACGCGGACCGTCTTGGGCCGAACCAGGTTGGGCGGCGGCGTACCGGCCGGAAAGGTCTTGGCCGTGCCCGGCAGCGCCGGCGGTGGCGCGATGCTGAGCGGCGGCGGCGGAAAACCCGGCTTGAGGGGTCCGCCGGTATCATTGGCGCGCACGCCGACCGGCCGCGTCCATGGGATCTCTTCGAGCGGCTGGTCGGCCGACACTTCGGCCATATAGCGCGCCCACAGGGGCACGCTGAGCATGAACGACGCGTCTTTGAAGCCGAGCTGCCGCTGATACGTATCGTCGCCCATCCAGGCTGCGGTCAGCCAGCGCGACGTGTAGCCGAAGAACCAGACGTCCGACGTGCGGCTCGACGTCCCGGTCTTGCCGGCTGCGATGAGCTTGGTGGCACGGATCGGCGCCGAGTGACCCGTGGTCACGACTTCGCGCAAAAGCTTGCTGGTCAGGTACGCGGTGCGCGGCGGAATCACGGGGTCGTGCGGACGGCCGGACTCGGCGGCCCAGCGATTGAGCTTGTCGTCGGCATCCAGCCACGGATCATCCGGCGTCGCGTGATCTTCGATGATCTTTCCCGCGCGGTCGAACACGCGCCGGATTAGAACCGGGGCGATCGGCACGCCGCTGCGCGCGAACACGCCGAACACGTGGGCCATGTCGTCCATGTGCACGCACGATGCACCGAGCGCGAGCGCCGAGCAAAATTCCTTCTCGCACTTGGGCGAGGTGACGATCGGTGTCGACAGCCCGAGGCGATGCGCCCACGTCTCGACGTCCTTGGTGCCGAGCGTCTTGAAAATCTCGACGGACGGCGGGTTCTTGGACCACACCAGCGCGCGCTCCAGCGTGACCTGCGCGCTGTACGAGCCGTCGACGTTCTGCGGAATCCACAGCTCGCCGGTGGTCGGGTCGACCTCGGCCTTGAGCTTGTCGACCCACAGTGTGTCGTACGAGTAGCCGCGATCGAGCGCCAGTGAATAGTAGAGCGGCTTCAACGCCGAGCCCGGCTGCCGGCATGCCTGGGTGACGCGATTGAACTCCGAGCGATCGAAGTCGTCGCCGCCAGTCATGGCCAGCACGTAGCCCGTGCGATGATCAAACGTGTACAGCGCAGCCTCGATGCGCGGCGACTGTTCGAGGGTCAGCTCGACGAGATGTGGCGGCGCCTTGTAGCCGCGCTCGGGCAGCCACGCCGCGTCGCCCTCCTCGTTGTAGTTGAACTCGGTGAAGCGCGGCACGCGCGCCCGGTAGTCCCACTTGACCCACACGACGTCGAAGCGCTTGAGCGCTTCGTTGGCCGAGGTGATCGATTTGTCGTTGGTCGCGTCGGACTTGGAAAAAGGAAAGGCCCAGGTCAAGTTGCGCACCGGCAGCGGGTAGACGTTGGCGCCAATGCGCACCTGTGCTGCACTGGCCGAAACGCTCTCGACGAGCCCGAGATAGAGCCGCCCCTCTTCGAGCGGCGTCGCTCCGTACAGCGCGCGCGCTCGGCGACGAAACGTATCGGCGCGGACTTCGTCGAGGCGCAGCTCCGGTCCACGCCAACCCTGCCGCTTGTCGAGCTTGCGCGCCGAGTAGTCGACGTTGTCCTGAGCCACGGCATCGACCCAGGGCAGGACCGTCGTCTCGACGCGATAGCCGCCTTCGTAGAGCGCTTTTTGCCCGAGCGACTTTAATAGCTCGCGCCGCACCTGCTCGGAGAAGTAGGGCGTCACGGCATGGAAGTAGTCGCGCCGCGGCCGGGTCACGATCGGGCTCGCCTTCCATGGCTTGACGTCTTCGGCAGTTGCCGCGCCGGCCTCGACCAGATTGTCGAGGACGTCGTCACGCCGCTTGTGCGCCGCTTTTTGATCGACCAGCGGCGAATACTTCGACGGGGCGCGCGCCAAGCCGGCGATCACCGCCATCTCGCCCAGGTCGAGCTCGTCAAGGTCTTTGTCGAAGTAGCGTCGAGCCGCGGCCGCGACTCCATAGGCGCCCCCGCCCAAAAAAATCTGGTTGAGGTAGAGCGTCAGAATCTCCTGCTTCGAGTAGCGCGCTTCGAGCCGGCGCGCCAAAATCGCCTCTTTGATCTTGCGCGACCAGCTGCGCTCGGATGACAAAAACGACTTGGCGACCTGCTGCGTGATGGTCGAGCCGCCCTGGCGCACCTGACCGGCACGCAGATCAGCCAGCACCGCGCGCAGCGTGCCGCGGACGTCGAGGCCACTGTGCTGATAAAAGCGGCGATCCTCGGTCGATAAAAAGGCATCGATGAGCGGGCGCGGCACGCGTTCGAGCGGCACCACCTCGCGCCGCTCGGTGGCCAGCTCGGCGAGGATGGTCCCGTCGAGCGCGTAGAATGTCGTCACACCCGGGACGGTGCGAAAATAGGCCTCGAGCTCGGGCACGGGCGGCACCTGACGCGCAAAATGCACGTAAAACCCGGCGCCGACGAAGAGCACGCTCGCCGCCAGCGCCAGCGCGGCGAAGAGGTACAGCCGCACCAGCCAAAAGAGGAGGCCGCCGTCGCGTAGGTTGGCGACGCTGATGCGTTCAAACATCGGTGGCGGCGGTGGCGGCGGCGACAAGCTGAACAAGATAGCGGCCGGCGGTGGATGCAGCAACCGGACCCAGTTATGCTGCCTGGCCATGGGCACATCACTTGGCGATGCTTCGGGTGGCTTGCACTATCCGCGCAGTGTCTCGCTCGCGCGCCTGCCGACGCCGCTCGAACCGCTTGGCCCTCTCGGGGCCAGCCTGGGCGTCGAGCTGTGGTGCAAGCGCGACGACCTGACCGGCGCGGCGCTGACCGGCAACAAAGTGCGCAAGCTCGAATTTCTTCTCGGCGACGCGCTCGGGCAGGGCGCCGACTCGGTGCTCACCTGCGGCGGTGAGCAGTCCAATCACTGCCGCGCCACTGCGATCGCCGCCAGCCTGTGTGGGCTGCGTTCGTCTCTGCTCTTGCGTGTCGAGGACCCCTCGGCCCCCCCGGCGCTGCATGACAACAGCCTATTGGCGCGCTGGGTCGGTGCCGACATCGAGTGGGTGTCACGTGCGCAGTACGCCGACCGCAACCGACTGTTTGCCGAGCGGGCCGAAGCCCTGCGCGCGGCCGGGCGGCGCCCCTACATCATTCCCGAGGGCGGATCGAATGCGGTCGGCGCGTGGGGCTACATGCGCGCCGTCGAGGAGCTCGCAACGCAGGTGCCGTTCGGTCCGTTGACGCTGGTTTACGCCGCCGGCTCGGGCGGCACCGGCGCCGGCCTCCTCCTCGGCGTGCAGCGCTTGGGGCTGCCCTGGCGCGTGGTCGGCATCAACGTGTGCGACGACCGCGACTACTTCGTGCGCGTCATCGGCGACATCTGCGACGACTTTGCTGCACGCTTTGGCGGCGCGACGATCGAGCGCAGCGCGATCGAAATCATCGACGGATACGTCGGCCGTGGCTATGCGCTGTCGACCGAGGCCGAGCTCACCGGCCTGCGCGACATCGCGCGCGCGACCGGCCTTTTGTTCGATCCGGTCTACACCGGCAAGGCGTTCTTGGCGCTCCAGGCCGAGCTCAAAAAGGGCACCGATCTGGGCAAGCGGATCCTCTTTTTGCACACCGGCGGCATCTTCGGGCTGACCGCCAAAGCCGCCGAGATGGCCCCGCTCGCCGGATGAATATGAGCACGGCGACGCTCGGCGCATGGGCCGCGCTGGGCAGCTCGGCGACCTGGGCGTTTGCTTCGGTACGTTACGCCGAGGGTGCGCGCACCGTCGGCGGTCGACGACTCAATCTGTTCCGCACCGCGGTCGCCGCACCGATCTATCTGGCCGTCGTAGTAACGCTCCACGGCTTCCATCGTCCCGCCGTCGGACGGGCGCAATTCGGCTGGCTAGTCGCCTCCGTCTTGTGCTCGTACGTCATCGCCGACAGCCTGTTTTTTGCCGCCGCGCGCCGACTCGGAGCATCGACGGCCCTGGCCATCGCCTCGACCTATCCGCTGTGGGCCAGCCTCTCCGGCCTCGTCGTGGGCGGTGAAACTCTCGGCCTCAGGCGCCTGGTCGGCTGCATCTTGTGCGTCGGCGGCGTCGCCACGCTGGTCTACCTGTCGGGCAGTCGCTCGGCGCTCGACGGCAAAACAAAAGGGGCGCTCGGCGGCGTGGTCTTCGCCCTGGTGACGTCGCTCCTATGGGGCGCAAATTCGTTGGCCATCAACCGCGGCGCCGTTGGCCTGGACGTGTGGCAGGTCAATCTGATCCGCTACGGCCTGGGCTTCCTAATGCTGTTTGGCGCTGGATTCCTGCGCCCCGCCCGCTCCGTGCCAGCGGTGAAGGTGAGGCCAACGTTCTGGCTCGCGCTGGTGCCCGCGGCGCTGGCCGATACCATTTTAGGCTCGGTGTTTTTCGTCTACGGATTGAGCCACGCGTCGCTCGCGGTGGCGGCCACGTTGTCGTCGCTGGCACCGTTTTTGTCGGTGCC
>JBBQIO010000295.1:0-5490 GCA_038325015.1 Polyangia bacterium | reverse complement strand
GTCGTAGACCAGCGAGACGCGATAAGGGACGGACACCGTCGCGACGATGCCCTCGAGCGTGCTGCCGATGTTTTCGTGCTCGTTGTAAACGGGAATGACGATCTCGACGATGTGCTTATGCATGCTGCCGCTTCACTCTCAGAGCTCAAAGGCGGGCCGAAGATACGCGCAATCATGGTTCAACAAAAGGGCTTTCACGGCCGCTCACGACCTCTCCCGCAGCGACACCGGTGAGCTGTGCGGGGGCTCATCGCTCTTGGTCTGCGGCCAGGTGAATGAGAACGTCGCGCCTTTGTCTAACTCGGAGGTGACTGCGACCGTTCCTCCACGGCTTTCGGCGAGCTTCTTGACCACCGCCAAGCCGATCCCTGTGCCTTCGACGCGGTCGCGCGAGAGCAGCGTTTGGAATACGCCGAAGATTCGCTCGTGATAGCGCTCGGCGATGCCGGGACCGAAATCTTGCACGGAGTAGCGATGTACATGGCCGTCGCTCGAGGCCCAGATGCGAACGCGTCCACCGTCGACGCAGCCGTGCTTGATCGCGTTGTGAATCAGGTTCATGAAAATCTGCTGCAGCGGAACTCGTTCGGCCCACGCGCGCGGCCACGGATCGACCAGCTCGATCTGAACGTTGGGCGGTGGCGCCACCAGCTCGATGACCTCGACGACGAGCGCCTTGACGTCGAGCGACTCGACCTGGGTCACCACGCGGCCGGCGCGGGAATAGGCCAAAATGCCGTCGATCAGCATTTCCAAACGGCGCGCTCTGCCCCGCAGGAGGGAGAGGTGCTCCTTGACCTCGTCGGTGGCGGCGTCGCCAAGATCCTCTTCGACCCAAGCGGCCAGGTTCGTGATCCCGCGCAGGGGCGCTTTGAGATCATGCGATGTGGCATACGCGAATTGGTCGAGGTCCGCGTTGGAGCGACCGAGCGCGTCGTTGGCCGCGCCGAGCTCGTGCGCCAGACGTTGCGCGTCGACCAGCCGCTCACCGATGAGCCGTTCGTGCAAAAGGAGGCGCTCGGTTTGGGCGCGCAGCACCGCCGACTGCTCCTCGACGACCTCCTGCGATTGCATACCCTCTCGGAAGGAGCGCCAGATGCTCAGGTTGAGCAGGAGGGCGAGGAGGACGCCAAGGCCGGCACCGCCGACAATGATGTAACGGCTGTCGATCAATCGGGCCCCGAGCGAGCCGCCGTGCAGCTCGCCGGCGGCGTCGTTTGCCGAGAGCATCTTGGCAACCTGGTCGCGCACCGCTTGCAGTTGGGCCTGGCCGATGTCGTGGTTGACGGTCACGGGCGCGCCGTCGAGCGGGCCGAGATCAGCGAGGCTCAGGCTGCGACGGATCTCGTCCATCTTGGCGCGCACCAGGCCGGTCAGCTGCGCGACTGCAGCGGCGCTGGAAGTGGTCATCTCCGAGGCTGCGACGCTCGCACGCAGCACGATCAACGCATGGTCAATCCGCTCGGCGGCTTCCATCGCTTGGGCCAGGTAGGCGCGATCGCGGGTCAAGAGAAAGCCGCGCTTTGCCGTCTCGGCGTCGCTGACCAGCGAACTCACGTTGCTCAGCGCGGTGGTGACCGCCCGCACTTGGCGCCCGTGTGCCATGCTGGCCAGCGAGTCGTTGATGGCGCTCGCCCCCACGATAGCAACCAAAACGACGAGCAGCGCGACGCCGCCGATGGCGCCGAGTCGGGCCTGGACTGGGCCGAGACGTTCTCGAGCTACGACCATCGCGGCCTCTTTCTGAGCGCAGGGCTCGGTCTGAGCGCAGGGCTCGGTTCGGCGCCAGCGGCGGCATCGGCGAGAGCTGGACGGGTATGCCTTATGCAGTCGAGGTGCCAGTCAATCGGTTTCGAGGTGCCTATGAACGACCCGGCAATGTGCTCGACGCGACACCCGCACGCTGCGCGCTTCTGCCGCATCGGTGAGTTCTGCCCCGTTGGGGCATTGTGTCTCGCCCGCTGGCGGGGGAACAGGATAGGTTGGTCCGCATGAGCGCCACCCAAGGATCCGGACGCGTCTTGATCGTCGATGACGAGCAGGACAAGTGCGAGTTGATGCAGGCACTCCTCGAGCGGCAGGGAATCGAAGTCCGCGCGGTCACCTCGACGTCCAAGGCACTCGAGCTGGTCGTCCAGGAGGACTTTGACGTGGTGGTCACGGACGTCAACATGGAAGAGATGTCGGGCCTCGAGCTGACCGAGCGCATGCTCGGCGCGCGGCCCGATTTGGTCGTCGTCGTGGTCACCGGTGAGGGCAAGATGGAGACCGTCATCGGTGCGATGCGCACCGGGGCGTACGATTTTTTGACCAAGCCGGTCGAGCCCAAGCTGTTCGGGCTCAGCGTCGCCCGCGCCATCAAACATCGTCAGCTCCAGGACGAGGTCAAGCGGCTGCGGCTGGTCACGTCGGCGCCGGTGCGCGGCTCGCTGATCGGCGACAGCCCGCCGATGCGCCGGCTGTACGAGCTGATCGAGCGCCTCGGATCGAGCGAGCCCTCCGTCCTCATCTATGGTGAGTCGGGCACCGGCAAAGAGCTGGTGGCGCGCGCGGTCCACTCGGCGAGCGGTCGCGCGTCGGGGCCGTTCATTGCGCTGAACTGCGCGGCAGTACCGCCGGCGCTGATCGAAAGTGAGCTGTTCGGCCACGCCCGGGGTGCATTCACCGACGCCAAGATGCAGCGCGCCGGTCTGTTTACGCAGGCCCATGGCGGCACGCTGTTTCTCGACGAGATCGGCGAGATGCCGCTCGAGATGCAGCCCAAGCTCCTGCGTGCGCTGCAAGAGCGCGTCGTGCGGCCGGTGGGCGCCAATCAAGAGGTGCCGTTCGACGCGCGCATCGTCGCGGCGACCAACCGGGATCTCGAGAGCGACGTGTACGACAAGCGCTTTCGCGAGGACCTCTACTACCGCATCAACGTGGTCAGCCTATCGCTGCCGCCGTTGCGCGAGCGCGGCAACGACGTGCTCCTGTTGGCGCAATATTTTCTCGATCGGTTGGCGGCCAAGGGCGGCAAGCCGCGGCTGTCGCTGTCGCCGCAAGTCGCCGAGAAGCTGCTCGGATATGAGTGGCCGGGCAACGTGCGTGAGCTGGAAAATTCGATCGAGCGCATGGTCGCGCTCGCCCGCTTCGAGCAGCTTTCCGTCGAGGATTTGCCCGAGCGCATTCGCGCATATCGGTCCGGCGGCTTCGTGCTCGCCGCCGATCGGGCCGAAGAGATCCTGCCGATCGAAGAGCTCGAACGTCGCTACATCCAGCGCGTCCTCAAGCTCGTCGACGGCAACAAGACGCGCGCTGCGGAGCTGCTCGGGCTCGACCGGCGGACGCTCTACCGCAAGTTGGGCCGCTACGAAGAGGAGCAGAAGCAGCCGGACAAACGCGCGCACGAGGCGTGACGTAAGCTCGACTCTGTGAGGCTCCTTGAGCTGCTGTGCGTGCTGGCTGCGGCCGGGTGTGTCACTGCACAGCGACCTACCACGACGAATCCTCAGCCGCGCAGCGGCACTCGTACAGTCAATGATGAGGTGCGCAGCAACGTCCTGCGCGCCGATTACGCGGGGTCGACGGCTTGCCAGCGTTGCCATCCGACGATCTTTGGCGAGTGGCAGGCCTCGCCGATGCACCGGATGACCCGCCGGCTCGAGGGGACCGAGGTCAAAGCGCCATTCGCCGGCGAAGAGTTCGTCTTCAAGCGCGATCGGCTACGCATGGAAACGCACGACGGCGCCCGCTTCATGCGCCTGTGCAGCGGCGACGGCAAAGAGCAACTGTTCCGCGTGCAAAAGGTGATCGGCGGCCATCACCGCGAAGACTTCACCGGCATCGAGGTGGCGGACCTGGCGAGCAACGTGGCGCTCCGAGGGGCGCGAGAGCGGGTGCTGCCGGCGACATTTCAGCTCGTCGATTCAACCTGGCGCTACAAGGGCTATTCCGTGATGACGCCCGAGCGGCCGGCGCTCAAGGCCGGCGCGGTGTGGCGTGAGAGCTGTATTTTTTGCCACAACACCGAGCCCCTCTTGTCGACGCTCTTGGGCGCGCTGGCCGGCCCGGGGACTCCGCCCTATCAGGGTGAGCAGGTCGATCCGCTGCTGCCTCCCGATCGACGCGTCACCTTGCAAGTGACCGATCCCGTCGGGCTGCGCGACGCGGTTGCAGCGGAGATGCACACGCTTGGCGCCGGCGTGGTCGACGTGAAGCTGGCGGCGCTGTTACCGCTGGCCGTGGCGGCGACGCGCAACCGCTTCGATGAGCGCCATCTCGTCGAGGTCGGAATCGGCTGCGAATCGTGCCACGGCGGTGCTGCCGAGCATGTCGCGCGCTCCTCGGTGCGGCCGTCGTTCGCGCTGCGCAGCCCGCTGTTCGCGGTGCGCGAAAAGCAGACGCCGGCGATGGAGGTCAATCGCGTTTGCGCGCGCTGCCATCAAGTGCTGTTCAGTCGCTACCCATGGACGTGGGAGGGCGGCAAGCGCCATGAAGCGCCGGGCGGAAGCTCGATCAATTCGGGTGAAGCGCGCGATTTTCTCCTCGGTGGCTGTGCCGGCGAGCTGAGCTGCGTGGCGTGCCATTCGCCGCACGCTCCGGACAACGCGGCGCGTATGCAGGCGCTCGAAGGGGTCGCCGGCAACACCGTCTGTCTCGGATGTCATCAGCGCTACGCCGGGGACGCGGCGATAAAGGCGCACACCCATCACGACCCGGCGGGCGCCGGAGCGCTGTGCATGAGCTGCCACATGCCGAAGAAGAACATGTCGCTCGATCATCGATTGACGCGCTACCACCGGATCGGCTCGCCCAACGACCCGGTGCGCGTCGAGCGCGATCGCCCGATTGAGTGCGCGCTGTGTCACTCCGATCGTTCGGTACGGCAGCTCGCCGACACGATCGACGCGTGGTGGGGCAAGCCGGGCAAGGGGCTGGATCGCGGTGCGCTGGTGCGACTTTATGGCGGGCTCGACGTGTTGCCGCTGCCGGCCACCGTAGAGCGCGGCAAGCCGCACGAGCAGGCCACGGCGCTGGGTGTGCTGGCCGCGGCCAAGGGCCGGATCGACGGCCCGACCGAAGCGCTCGAAGCGCAGCAGCTGACCCATGCTATCCCGATCGTGCGCTACTACGCCGCGTTGGCACTCGAGCGAGCGCTGGGGCAAAAAAGCCTGCGTGGGATCGATCTGTTCAGCGATGACGCGACGATTCAGGGCGCGGCGCTTCGTATCCTCGGCGCCGCGGGTGTGCCGATCCCTATCGCTGCGCCGACTTTGCCGCAACCGCTGGACGGAGCTGAGTAGCGGCACGGCGCTTGCTGGTCGGAGCTCCATGAACCTTCGACATTCACTGCCTTTGGCCGCACTGGTTTTGGCTGCCGGCTCTTCGGTCGCGCACGCCCAGGTGGTCAGCGTGTACATTGATCCACCCCTCGAAGCGCCCGCCCCGGTGGCGATTGAGTGGGCGCCGCCGCCCATGCTCGTCGACGAGCCGCCCGTCCAGCCGGATCCC
>JBBQIO010000294.1:0-5494 GCA_038325015.1 Polyangia bacterium | reverse complement strand
CCGGTCAAGGATTTGAGCACGAACAGCTGCGCCGCGCTCATGCCCAGGCGCTGCTGAACCGCGCGAGACGATGAACGCAGCACCTGAACGATGCGGCGAAAATCATCCAATACGTCGGTAATCAGGTCTTCCGTTTCAACCTTTGGGAGGGCCACGGGAGGCACTCTAGGGAAGAAAAGCATTGGTGCCAATACAATTTGATCGCGGGCCTGAGCTTCACTGACCGCAACCCGTCGTCCGAGCAGCTCGCAACTCAGGGATCGTGGCCCGCGACACCTTGGACAAAACCTGATCATAGTTTTCCACAGCGGCCCGCCGAATTTTCGCGACTTTGCTGCAGAGGTTCGTGTGCAGCACTGCTGCAGCACTCACTGCAAACCGAAAAATCCCTGCAGTTCAGTGTAGTTGACGCCTCGACGTCGGTTCGTGAAGGGCGGTGTGTGCAGTGCTGCGCTGTGCCTGGGGATAACCTGTGCACAGCCCGTCTGGAACGCGCCTGGTCGTGGGTCTACATCGTCGGGCTTTCGTGGCACTCGACGCGTGCTGGGAATACCGTTTTAGCGCACCACGGAGAGTGGTCAGGGTGATTTTGACAGGCGTGCGTCTTTGATGGATAGTTCAGCGGATCATCGCTGGTACGGGCAGTGACTGAGGGAGGCGACGGATATGTTGCGAATGCGGGTCGGCTTGGCCGGAGCGCTCGTGGTGGCTGGCGTGACGGTGGTCGCTATCCTGATGGTTTCGTCGGCGCTGGAGAGTCGCGCGCATCAGCTCGCCGAGTCCTTGGCGGTGCGCTCCCAGGCGGCGTTTCCATCGCTCGATTTGCTGCGTGGAATCGAGCTGACCAATCTGACCGCGCGACTGGCGCGCGAAGACGAGTTCGGCGATGCCCTGAGCCAGACCGGAGACGCGGCTCGCCGGGCTGCGTTCGTCGCGCTCGAGACGCGCAATTCCCGCCTCGAGCAGCAGGGGCGTAAAGCGGATCTCATGGCGGTGGTCGGCACCAACGGTCACGTGCTGTGCCGCGATCTCAACATCAACGCCATGTTCGACGACGACCTCAAGTCCAAGTATCCCGCGGTCGGCAAAGCGCTCGACGGGCTGGCCGTCAAGGACCTGTGGAGCTTCGATGGCCACATGTATCGCGTCGGGGTCGCGCCGATTCGCGCCAAGAGCGGGGCGATCGCCGGCGCGTTGATTGTCGGCTACGTCAACTCGGCGCAAGACGCGATCGCCGACCGCAACAAGCTGGGCGCCGAAGTGGGCTATTTTCTCGACGGCAAAGTGCAGGCGTCGAGCTTCCGAAAAGAGGGCGGCGAGAGCGCTGAAGAAAAGGCCCTCGCGGCGCAGCTCTTCGACGGCGTCAAGCTGGCCGATGCGCCGGCCGCCAACGAGACCAGCAAGCCGCTCCTCGTGCACATCGGCGCCGACGAGTACATCGCGGCTTCCGGGCCCCTGTCGGGCAACCTGTCACCGTCGCGCTCCGGGTTCGTGGTGCTGACCGCGCTCGGCCCCGAGCGGGCCCCGATCGCAAATGTTCAGCTCTGGCTCGGCCTGCTGGGGGCGCTCGGTGTGCTGGTCGTCTTTGGGTCGACGTTCGTGACTGTGCAACGGTTTGTCCAGCCGCTCGACAAGATCGAGACCGGCGTCGGCGAAGTCATCAACGGCAATCGCGACTATCAGTTCCAGTCGCCGAGCGGCGAATTCGAAGGGTTGGCCAACGGGCTGAACGTGATGATCGCGCGCCTGCTCGGTCGACCCGACCCGAGCGACGAGGATGATGAGGGCGGTTGGCAGGGCGACGGCACTGCCGAAGCGCCAAGCCAGCCTGCCGCGGCAGCGGCGGCCAAGCCGGCCGACCCGGCCGCCAAGTAAAACCTGAAGCTGAAGGGTGTACTAGGCGAGCTTGTTCGCGGCCAGAGCGAGCCGCGAGATCTTGCGTGAAGCGGTCTTGCGATTGATGACGCCTTTTTGGCCGGCCTTGTCCAAGACGCGAATGGCGACGGCGAGCGCTTCCTTGGTCTGCGTCGCGTCCTTGGCCTCGAGGGCGGTGCGGACGTGCTTGACGTAGGTGCGGGCGGTGCTCAGGTGATGCTGGTTGTGCGCACGTCGTTTGAGTCGCTGACGGTTGCGCTTCTCTGCGGACTTGATGTTGGCCAAAAGAATCTCCCTCGGGTGAAAAGCCCGGCATCCTTACCTTTGGGCGACGACCCTGTCAAGTGTTAGGGCCTTCGAACGAATAAATTGCTCGGAAATCCGCGCGACGCCCCTCCACGTTACTCACACATTCTGGGGATAACCTGTGTGAAAGCGGGTGACGATTCGGCAACGCCGTTGAAACATCACGCTTGTCGCGTCAGCGCCTATTTTTTAGGCACGCGCTCCTCCTGCTTGATGGCATTCCAGTGACGATCGAGCTCTTCGAGCGACGTGGATTTGACCTCGCCACCGGCGCTGACCACGCGCTCCTCGACCCCTTCGAAGCGCGTTTGAAATCGTCGCACCGCGCCGCGCAGCGCGTCCTCGGGCGAGACCCCGAGCTTGGCGGCATAGCGACTCACTGCCAGCAGCAGGTCGCCGACCTCGGCCTCGACCTCGACGCTGTTTCCGGCGGCGACGGCCTGGTCGATCTCGTTGAGCTCCTCTGCGATTTTGTCGCGTACGCCACGGATGTCGGGCCAGTCGAAGCCAACCGCGGCGGCCTTTTCGCCGATGCGCTGCGCCCGCACCAGCGCCGGCAACGCCAGTGGAACCCCGTCGAGAATGCGGCGTCGCGTGCCCTTTTCGCGATGCTCTTTGGCCTTGAGCACGCTCCAGTTGGCCAGCACCTCTTCTGCGTCCTTTACTTTGGTGTCGCTGAATACGTGCGGATGGCGGCGAACCATTTTGCTGTGGATCGCCTGGGCGACATCATCGATGTCGAACTGCCCCTGCCGCTGCCGCAGCGCCGCTTGAAAGACGATCTGAAACAAGAGGTCGCCGAGCTCGTCGCAGTGCTCGGCCGGATGGTCGGCATCGAGCGCTTCGAGCACCTCGTAGGTCTCTTCGACCAGGTAGCTGCGCAAGCTGGCCAAGGTCTGCTCGCGATCCCAAGGGCAGCCATCCGGCGCCGGTGCCAACAGGCGCTCCATGAGCGCCACCAAATCCATGAAGCGGGAACCCCGTTGCGCCTCTGTCATCGCTGCTCCACAATGCCCGAAGGAGACCTACCATACGCGACCCAGCCCAGACCACCCGCGGTGAAGTGCGGGAGAAGATCGTCTTTGACGACAACGCGCGCACCCTGTCTTTGTACGGCCACAACAACGCGCACTTAAAGCTCCTCGAACGCGAGATGGGCGTCGGCCTGCATGCGCGCGGCAACGAGCTGACCGTGATTGGTGCGCCGGACCAGGTGGCGACGACGCGCTCCTTGCTCGAGCAGCTGTACAGCTTGGGTGCGGGTCAGCCGGGCCGGCGACAGCTGCCGCTCGAGCTGGCCGACATCGCGCGCGCAGTCGCGGTCTTGCGCGGCGATCGTACGGCGCCGATCGAAGCCGTGATGAGCGATGCAGTGGTGGTCGGTTCGCGCGCCCGGCCGGTCACCCCCAAGGGGATCGCGCAGAAGCGTTACATCGACGCGATTCGCGAAAAGGACGTGGTGTTCGGCATCGGTCCGGCGGGCACGGGCAAGACCTATCTGGCGATGGCCATGGCCGTGCGTGCGCTGGTGGCCAAGGAGGTCAAGCGCATTGTCTTGGCGCGGCCGGCAGTCGAGGCCGGCGAGAAGCTCGGGTTTTTGCCCGGGACGCTGGCCGAGAAGGTCAATCCGTACTTGCGGCCGCTCTACGATGCGCTGCACGACATGATGGATTTCGAGCGCGCCGAGCAGCTGATCGAGCGCGGCGCCATCGAGGTCGCGCCGCTGGCCTTCATGCGCGGCCGCACGCTCAACGATTCGTTCGTCATTTTGGACGAGGCGCAGAACTCGACCAGCGAGCAGATGAAAATGTTTCTGACTCGGCTGGGCTACGAGAGCAAAGCGGTGATCACCGGCGACGTCACGCAGGTCGACCTGCCGGTCGGACAGCGCTCAGGCCTGATGGAGGCCGAGGAGCTGCTCAGCGGCATCGAAGGCATTGAATTTTGCCGCTTCACCGAGATCGATGTCGTGCGCCACCCGCTGGTGCAGGAGATCATCAAGGCGTACGACAAGAAGCCGCAGGTCAAACGGTAGCGTCGCTCGACGTTTTGGTTATTGCAAAATTCCGGCGCGTCCGAGGCGGGCGCGGAGTGCTTCGTAACGCAGCTTCCAGGCCGCGTCTTGGCCGCGTCGGGGGGCCGGCAGGAGGGCTGCGAGCTGCGCCGCTTCGTCGACTGAAAGCTCTTCGGGCTCTTTGCCGTAGTAGTGCTCGGCGCCCTGAGTAATCCCATAAATATCAGGGCCTAGCTCAACTAAGCTCAAGTAAAGCTCTAAGATGCGCGGCTTACCGACCACCTGCTCCAGGCGCCAGGTTAGGACCGCCTCTTCGAGCTTGCGCGCCAGCGTGCGTTGACCGGTGAGAAAGGCGTTCTTGACCAGCTGCTGACTGATCGTCGAGGCCCCGTGGTGAAAGCCGTTCGACGCCACGTCGAGGCCGAGCGCACGCTCGATCATCGCCGCATCGAAGCCGTGATGGATGAAGAAGCGCCCGTCCTCGGCCTCGACGAACGGCTGGACGATGCGTGGCGGCAGCGTCGCAAGCGTGCGAAAGTCCGGATTGGCCGGGCCGAGCAGGAGCGGTCGCCCGTTGGTCGAAGCGGCTGCCGGACGCACGAAGGGACGGAGTAGGGCGTGCACGTCGGCCAGCGGTGGATCGCTGGTGACCCGGCAGCCGATGTCGAGCGTCGGCGCAAGGCGCGTCTCGTCGGGATGGGCCCAGCGGACGTGGGCCGTCGTGCGCGCGCCCAGCTTGCCTTGGACCGCCAGC
Organism: Polyangia bacterium; assembly: GCA_038325015.1. Classification (GTDB taxonomy): domain Bacteria; phylum Myxococcota_A; class Polyangia; order Palsa-1104; family Palsa-1104; genus JBBQIO01. The sequence continues at coordinate 545 of JBBQIO010000294.1, read as the reverse complement.
CCATCGAGCTCGGGCACGAGCGCGGGCGGCAGGGCGGCGAGCACCTTTTGGCAGTCGGTCGGCGGCAGGCGCAGGTCGACGTCGACGCCGCCTTTGTCGAAGGCTCCATTGACCTGGAACGACAGCGCCCCCAGCTCGGCGAAAAGATCGCGGGCCGTCAACGCTGCGCCGGAGAGCTCAATCGTACCGTCGACCAAAGCCAGTCGGACGTGGGGCAGGCGCACGGGCGACAGCGCGGCCACCTCGATCGCGAAGTCGTCCAAAACGAGCCGCGGCCAGAGCGTCAGCGCCGTGAGCGTGCCGTCGATCCGCAGCGTGCCGTCGACGTGGGCGTCCGTCAGATCGATGCTCGGCGTGATGGGCGGCAGTTGGCCTAACGCTTCGAATCGGGCGGCGCCGTGCAGTCGACCTCCGTGCCAGGCCAGCTCCAGGGTCGCGCGATCGCGCGCCAGTCGCGCCTGCCACTGGCCGTTGCCGCCGCGCTCGACCAGGCCGGCCCAGCCGTCGAGCGTCGCCCAGCCAGCATCGGACACGGCGACCTGGAG
>JBBQIO010000293.1:0-5496 GCA_038325015.1 Polyangia bacterium | reverse complement strand
CGCCGCACCCGCCTTGCTGGTGCTTCCCAAAGTAGATACCATCGGAGCATGGGGCGGAGTCTTTGTGTCGTGTTGTGGGTTGTCGGTGTGGCGGCCTGCTCGAGCGTCGCACGCGCCGACGACGTGGTCGAAGCCCGCAGTCATGCCAAGCACGGCATCGCCGCCTTCGGCCTTCACGATTACGTCACTGCGGCCAACGAATACGAAGCCGCGTTCAAGCTAGAGCCCGATCCAGCGCTCTTATACAACGCCGCGCAGGCTCACCGCCTGGGCGGAAATAGCGCGCGCTCACTCGAGCTCTATGAGAGCTGTCTGCGCCTGTTCGGCGCGCACGTTGCCAATGCAGTCGAGGTCCGTCGCCACATCGCTGAGCTGCGACGCGCGTTGGCCGCACAGGACCAAGCCGCCAACGCTCCGCCGATGGCGCCGACACCGATGTTGGGGCACGCCGCCAGTGAGCCGCCCATTCCCAGTGAGCCGCCCGTTACCGCACCGGCGGTCGCGCCTACCGTCGTCATGACTGACGTGCCAAGTCCGCCGCCGGAACGGCCGTGGTGGAAAAAGGGTTGGGTGTGGGGCACCGTGGCTGCCGTGGTGGTCGTCGGAGTCGCGGTGGGCGTGGGCGTGGGCGTGGGAGCAAAACCAAGCGATCCGCAACCGAGCATGGGCGCGCTGCACTTCTAATGCGTACCCTTCCCCTTCTAACGCGTAGCCCGGTGCGTACCCTGGCGATGGTTTTGGTTCTCGCGATGGTCGGCTGCGGTACGCGCCCGTGCAAGCACGGCACCGTGCTGCTCTCGCTTCGCTTCAGCAACGGCGCCGAGCAGGCCGATTTCGTCGACGTCGGCGTCTCGATCGACGGCAGCAGCCCGGTCACGCAATCGGCTGCGCACACGATGTCGGCCACGGCCGGAACGCTGGAATTGGACTTTTCGACCTATCCGGCAAACAAGGCAATCACCATCGAAGTCACTGCGCGCGCCGGCAATCAAGTGCTCGCTCAGTCCACACAGCCGGTCACTGCGGGTGCCGCTTGCACGTCGCTTTCGATCGCGCTCGACGCCAAGCGCTTCGATGGCGGCGCGGCCGACCTGGCGCCATTGGATGCGGCGTTCGACGCGTCCATCCTCGATAGCTCGTCGGCCGTCGACGGCGCGCCAGATTTGGCCGACTTCACGATCTCGGTGCCATCGCCGCTCCGTCTGGTGCAGACAATGACCGCGTCGGCCACAGTCAGCATCGCGCGCATCGGCGGGCTGACCGAGGACATCGTGATCTCGGTCAGCGGTTTGCCCACCGGCGTCAGCGCAGATCCGCTCACCATCGCAAGCGGCACCTCGACCGGGCAGCTGACCTTTCATTCCACGGCCGCGGCGGCGCTGGGCGTGACCACATCGCTGACAATCACGGCAGCGGCCAGTGCCATCAACCACAACGCGCCGCTCAAGCTGGTCGTGCAAGGCGCGTCGGGCACCCTTGACACCACGTTCAACGTCAGCGGCAAAGCCGTCAACGCCCTGTGCGTAAACTCAGACTCGACGGGCCAGGCGGTCGTGGCCGCGAACGGCGACATTGTGATCGCTGGAAACTGCAACAACGCCGGCTCCTCCACCGACGTGATGGCACTGACCAGTGCCGGCGCGCTCGACAGCGGGTTTGCCACGGGCGGCAAGTATCTTCATGCGTTCACCACCGGCGGCACCCCCGCCGACGTTTTCACCGCGCTAGTCGCCCAGAGCGATGGCAAGGTGGTCAGCTCCGGCTTCGCCGGCGTCGCCGGCTCATCGCACTTCTTTCTCTTGGCGCGCCTGACTGGGGCCGGCGGCCTCGACACCGCCGGCTTCAACAGCGCCAACGGTTATGCGATTCCCGACTTCGACAGCACCAGCTTGAACAAAGACGCCAAGTCGGTAGGCCTGGCGCTGCGGCCCGATGGCAATCTCGTGGCCATCGGCTTTTTCAACGACGCCAATCCCACGGCGATCAACAGCGCGGCCTTCGCTCTGTTCACGGCCGGCGGCGCGCTCAGCAAGTCCACTTTCAACGCGCCCACCGCCGGCTACAATGCCGTGGCGGCGCGCGCGGACAACTTCAGCGTCGTGGTCGGCTCGTCGGCCACCAAGCTCGCGCTGGCGCGCTACGACGTGGCCGGTGACTTTGACGGCACGTTCGGCAGTGCCGGGCTGAAAGTCGTACCCCTCGGCAGTAACACATCCGCCATCGCGACCAGCGTGGTGGTGCTCGCCAACAATCAAATGATGGTGGCCGGCGTGGTGCAGCCGACGTCGGCCGCGGTGTACAACGCGTTCGTTGCCCGTTTCACGGTAGCTGGCGACCTCGACACGACCTTCGGCTCACCGAACGGCTACGTCACCATCGCGAGCAACGGAAGCGGCAGCGTACCGACGTTCGTCGCGGTGCAGCCGGATGGAAAGGTCTTGCTCGCGTCCACCTGGGCGAGCGGCGGCGCGACCGGCCGGGACTTCGTCGTCGCGCGCTTCAACAGCGACGGGACGCCGGACGCAAGCTTTACCACCGCGCACATCGACTTCAACAGCGGCGACGATCTGTTGACCGGCTTCGCGGTTCAGCCCGATGGCCGCATCGTGCTCGCCGGAACCGTCTACGCGACCACCCGAAACGACTTCGGCGTCGCGCGCCTCTGGCCGTAATCTGTCTAAGAATAGCGAGAAAGTTAGCGTGGCGCGTCGAGCACGCTGGCGAATTCGGCGAACGCGTCAGCAACTTTCGGCAACAACGCGCGCTTGAGCAGGCGCTCCTCGACCGCGTCGACCAGGTGCTCGTAATCGACCCGCCCTTTGCCGCCCTTGCCCTCGAACTCGAAGATCGTCTTTTTGTGCGACGGCGCCGCTTTTTGCCGCGTATTAATACGCACCGGATAGGCAAAGACCTGATCTCCGAAGCGGCGGCGGACCATGGCCTCGACCTCGTCGGTGATCTTTTCGCGCCGGTCGTACATGGTCAGTAGATAGCCGAGCACGTCGCACGGCACGCGCAGTCGGGCGCGAATCCGCTCCAACGTGCCGGTGAACAGCTTGAGGCCGAGCATCGGTAGGTATTCGCACGAGACCGGCACGATCAGGTGATCCGCGGCGACCAACGCGTTGGTCGTGAGCAGTCCGAGATAGGGCGCGGTATCGATGACCACGTGGTCGACCTTACTCACGACGGTCTCCAAGCAGCGCGCAAAGATGTGCTCACGCGCCATGGCTTGCGCCAGGTGGATATCGACCACCGCGAGCGACTCGCCGGCCGGCGCCACGAACAGCCCCGGCGTCGAGGTTTCACGCACCACGTGCTCGATCTGCTTTTCGTGAACCAGGCAGTCGGCCACCGAGGAGTCGCCCTCGGCGACATGGATGCCGAGGCTGGCGGTGGCCGAGCCCTGGATGTCGAGGTCGACGAGCAGGACCTTCTTGCCGCGACGTGCCAGCCCGGCAGCCAAGCTGACCGCAGTGGTGGTCTTGCCGACGCCGCCCTTTTGATTGGCAATGCATAAAATGGCCATGGTTGGAGCTAAACCCCGTCTGTCGTCGGGGGCAAATTTTTGTGTATGCTGCCGAGCCGTGAGCGAAACGAATCCGTACGTCGAGCTGGCTTTTACGATTCCCGAGGCGGCGGTCGAGTCATGGTCGGCAGCGTTGATTGAGGCCGGCGCCAATGGCGTCGAAGAGCGCGATCAGTCGACGCTGCAGCCGCCGTCGGCCGGATTGGCGACGCTGGTGGTGTGGATCGCGCCCAACGAGGCCGAGCTTTATCTGGCGCGCACCTAGAGCTGCCAGTCCTCCGAAGCCCTGCCCGAGCCGGAGGTCGCGCGTCGGGATCGCCATGAAGATGAGTGGCGTGACGCGTGGAAAAAGCACTTCAGCGTACGGGCGGTCGGCCGCTTCGTGCTGGTGCCAAGCTGGGAAAAATATTCGCCCGAGCCGGGCGAGATTCCGATCGACCTCGATCCCGGGCGCGCCTTCGGCACCGGGGGCCATGCCTCGACGCGACTGTGCTTGCGCGCGCTGTCGGACCTGCTGGAGGGATCGGCCAAGGGCGGTCCGCCGCGCCATCCGGCCAGTGTGCTCGACGTCGGCTGCCCCTCCGGCGTGCTGGCCATCGCGTGTGCGCGCGCACTACCCGAGCTCCGCGGGGTCGGTGTCGATGTCGATCCCGACGCGGTCGAAGTGGCACGCGAAAATGCCGCGATCAACGGCGTCGATGCGCGGCTCGAATTTTCCACCGCGCGGCTCGGCGAGCTCGACCAGATGTTCGACCTGGTGCTGGCCAACATTCAACCCGAAGTGCTGATTCCGCTGGCCACGCAGATCGCGGCGGCGCTGTCCCAAGGCGGCGCGGCGGTACTGTCGGGAATTTTGGTCGAGGCGGCCCCACCCGTCGAAGATGCCTACCGAGCCACAGGGTTGACCGTGCTGCGGCGCATCGACGAAGACGGCTGGCGCGCGCTGGTCGTCGGGCGCGCCGAGCCGGATTTCCACCGGCATTCCCATTAATGGCGCGACTGTTCATCGAGGCCAGTCGGCTGGCCGACCCGGTGGTCGTCCTGAGCGGCGAGGATCATCGCTATCTCATGCGCGTGTTGCGCCTCGGGCTGCACGATCGCGTTGTGCTGTTCGATGGGGTCGGCGTCGAGGCGCATGGCACCGTGGTGCGCATCGGCCCACGCGCACTGGAAGTGCACATCGACGAGCGCAAAGCCGCGCTGCCGACGGCGCGGCTCGAAATGACGCTGCTGCAGTCGCTGGGCAAGGGCGACAAGCTCGATCTCGTCGTGCAAAAAGCGACCGAGCTCGGCGTTGCGCGCATCATGCCGATGACCTCGGCGCGGTCGATTCCGCAGCTCGACGCGCTGCGCGCCGGCGGTCGGCGGCTACGCTGGCAAAAAATCGCCCGCGAGGCCTCGCGACAATCCGGCCGCATCGACGTGCCCGAGATCGGGCCGGTCACTTCACTATCGGTGGCGCTCTCGGCGGCGCCCAAAGATGCGCTCAAGCTGATGCTGTGGGAGAGCGAACGGCAGCACCAGCTGCGCTCGGTGATGCCGGCGACGGCGCCGGCGCAGGTCGTGATCGCGGTCGGGCCCGAGGGGGGCTTCGCCGACGAGGAGGTCGCACAGGCGCGCGCCACCGGGTTCGTGACCGTCGGGCTCGGGCCGCGTATCTTGCGAACCGAAACCGCGGCGCTGGTCGCTTTGGCGATTGTCGGCTTCGCGCTCGGCGACCTCGGTTGATTGATCGTCTCGCGCGTTGACGCACGCTTGATCCGGCCCACATAATGGCGTCCCCCATGACTACGTCGGTCGACCTGCAGCGCCGTGCCGAAGCGAGCGAAATCGCCAGCGCGCGCCCCCCTACGCGCGTCGGCGTGGCGGCGGCCACGAGCGTGCGCGTTGCCGGCCTGTGGCGTCGCGTGGCGGCTGCGCTGCTCGATCTGACCGTCGTCGCGTTGGTGTTCGTGCTGGTCGAAGCG
>JBBQIO010000292.1:0-5500 GCA_038325015.1 Polyangia bacterium | reverse complement strand
GGGGTGGTGGTACGGTGCCCGCCGACAATTCACTTCCTCCCACCGCTGTCCCCGCGGCCCGCCCCCGGCCTGGCGTTGTAAACCCCTCGTTCCCCCCGCTCTAATGAAGCGCGCCTCCGAATCCGTGGACAGTTTGACGATGCTGCACCTTCGGTCGCGGCCTTTTGCAACTCGTATTCGATTGGGCTGATGTACACGAGATGGGCGTCAGCGCTGCCGTCCATACGCCACGCCGCGCTTTTTGAGCAGGCGATAGAGCGTCACGGCGTCGACGCCGGCGCGGGTGGCCGCTCGGCGGACGCCGCCGTCCGTTTCGGCCAGGAGCTCCATCAGATAGCGCGTCTCGAAGGGCGCCAGCCACTCGTCGCGGTGCGCCGCCAGCGATTTGGCGGTCGCCTTACGCGCTCTGGGCCGGGGCTCGCCAAGCGAGCGCGGCAGATGCTCGACCTCGATGCATTCCCCGTCGGCGAGGATCACCGCGTGCTCGATCGCGTTTTTGAGCTCGCGGACATTGCCCGGCCAACCGTAGCTGGTCAGCACGGCCAGTGCCGCGCTGGCGATCCGCGGCACCTCCTTGCGATGCCGCTCACACGCCTGCTCGCGAAACACCTGCGCCAGCACCTCGATCGCGCCGGGGTAGGTGCGTAGCGGCGGCAGCTCGAGCGTCATCACGCCGAGCCGATAGTAGAGGTCGTCGCGAAAGCGGCCGCCTCGCACCATCGCCGGCAGATCGCGGTTGGTCGCCGCGATGATCCGCACGTCGACGCGCTCGGTCGGTCGGTTGCTGCCCAGCGGCTGCACCTCGCCGTACTCGACGGCGCGCAAGAGTTTCGGCTGTAGGCTCATCGGTAGCTCGCCGAGCTCGTCTAAAAACAGCGTTCCACCGTCGGCTTTTTGCAGCTCGCCGATCTTGTCGACCGTTGCGCCGGTGAAGGCGCCGCGCACGTGGCCGAACAGTAGGCTTTCGAGCATGCTCTCGGGGATCGCCGCGCAGTTGACCGCGACGAATGGCTCGGCAGCGCGCCGACTGTTGAAGTGAATCGCGTGCGCGACCAGCTCTTTGCCGGTGCCGCTCTCGCCGGTCACCAAGACCGGTGAGTCGGTGTACGAGACGTGCTCGATGCGCCGCTCCACTTCGAGCCACTGGCGCGACAGCCCCTTGATCAAAAACGGCTGACCGGCTTTTTTGCTGGCCCAGTAGTGCTGTGCACGGCGCAGAAATTTTGCCGAGGACGCGGCCAGCGCCTCCAGCTCGGCCAGCTCGGCCGGGCCAAACGCGCCGACCTCCCGCGCCGAGACGCTGAGCACGCCGATGGCGCGCCGCTGGTACGGGATGGGCACCGCGGCGATCGAGCGCACGTCGAGAAAGTAGGGCGCGTAATAGGGATCGAGCCGGCAATCCTTGACCAGGTACGGAGCGTTGGTGCGAAAAACATGCATCGCGATGCCGCTCGGCCGATCCGGCTCTTCGGTGACCAGCGTGCCCGGCATCGGCACCACGATCCCCTCGACCACGTGAAAGCCGACCACCAGACCGCGTCGCTTTCCGTCCCACAAGAAAATGGCGCCGTGCCGCGCACCGGTGCGGGTGAGGGCCAGATCCATGATCCGGCGCTCGAGATCAGCCGCGCTCGCGGCGTGCAACTCCTCGTCGACTTTCTTCATCGTAATACTGCAAAACTGCAACATATGTTGCAAAAATACAACTTTGCGCGGCCGCTCTCCGTCGAGCGCGCGCTGCGCTGCGGTTGGCACGCCGATTGCTCCCGCGGTTGGTATGAAACTGCACGTGCACCTGCGATCGGAGCGCGGAACGGTCCAGGCCTTTTGCCCGGACTTGCCGGGCTGCTCCGCATCTGCGCCGTCCGAAGCCGAGGCGCTGCGCCTGATCCGCTCGCGCGTCGATGAGTACTTCGCCACACGGACCCGGGTCGCCCCCGGGACCCGCGTCATCAAACTCGAGGTCTGAACATGAACAAGCTTGTCGCTCTCGTTGCCCTCTTCGCCGCCGCTTGTGTCGGGCCGGCGGATCCGACCAGCGCCCGCTCAGCGTCGGTTGCCACGCTGCCCGCGGCCGCCGCACAGCAGATTCTCGACCTGGTGAACTATCCCGTCACCGATCGGGCGACGCTCGACGTCGCAGCCGGTCTAGACAGCCGCGCCGCGGCCAACATCGTGGCCAAGCGCAACGGCACCGATGGCGTAGCTCCGTCGGGCGACGACTATTTCTTCACCACCATCGCCGAGCTCGACGCCATCACCGACGTCGGCGACGCGGCCTTTGCCAAGCTCGCCGCCTACGCGGCGACGCATCCGGCGCCTGCCGGCGAGTCCGTCGAAGGGGTCGCCTTCCACGGCTGGGAAGCGGAGTCGGTGGTATGGGGCGTCAATCAGGCCGAGGCTGCCGAGATCTTTGGTCTCCTCGACGACCGCGCAGCGCGCTCCTTGCTGCTCGGCCGGCCGTACGCGTCCGTCAAAGCCATGGGGCCGGTGCGCTACGTCGCGGCCGCTGCGCTCAACAAGCTGCTCTCGGCGGCTCCCGGCTGGTGGACCAAGAAGGACGGCGCCATCAGCGATGCCGGCCGGTTCGATGGCGCGGTGTTCGATGAGGCCGAGGCCAAGACCGCGCTGCAGATCGTCAATCAATCCGCGTTCGCGCAGCTTACCGCCCACAGGATCACCACGACGCCCGCCAACCACATTATCGCTGGCCGACCCTACACGTCACTGGCCCAAGTCGCGGCGCTCAGTGGCGTCGGGGCCGCGACGATGAACGCGCTTTTAAGCTATGCACAGAGCGGCCAATGGGGCGCCTCGTGCGTCAGCACGTTCGATGCCGCGGTCGCGCCGCACCTGACCACGTTGGAGTTTCTCAGTGAGAGTGATCGGCCGCTCGATCTGGTTTCGTTCCCGGGCGCGGGGACGGCGGCTCCCACGGCGGCGTCGCTCGCGGCGCTGGTCGGCGCGGCGCCCGACAGCGTGCTGTTCACCCGCGGTGTGGCCGATTTTTACAACGATCTGGAGTCCGATCCGGACGGAGCCGCCGCCATCCAAGCGGCCTTCACCGCGCAGCTCACCGACGTGACCTACATCGCGATTCAGCCGCCTGCCTCGAGCATCGACCGCGCGCTGGTCGACGTCTATCTGGTCGGCCGTACGGCGTGCGGCGATCTGGTCGGCATTCACGCCATCTCGGTCGAGACCTAACGGACTCGCTCGGCGCCCCTTCGAATCGACGGGCGAGCGTGCGGTCAGAACTTGAAGGTCGCGCCGATATTTCCGTAAATCTGCGGGTCGCTCTTGGGAAAAACGCCGGAGAACTTACCCGTCAGCGACTGCCGCTCACCGACCGGATCGCCCTCGAAGATGATCACCAGGTTGACGTTCTCGACGAGCACGATCTCGAGCGCAGCCCGCAGCATCAGGCGCGCCGAGACGAATCGGTTGCGCGGGTCCTGGCCGATCTGTTTGAGCAGAATTGCGCTGTTCACGCCGGCCATGCCGGTGACGCGGCTGGTGCCCGTCGCACCGAAATCGTCGGCTGAGCAGGCGGAATATTCGCCGAGCGACATCGGCATCGAGGTCGAGTTGCTATACGCACTCTTGGCGTCCGAGACGCCACGGCAGTTGCGGTCGCTGTAAATCTGCAAATAGGGATGGAGCGTAAAGCGCACTAGCTCGCCGAACAGCAAGGTCATGGGGATGCCGACCTCGAAGTTGAAGTCGTTGCGTCCGCCGGGGCCGCCGCCGCCGCCGATGAATAGCGACGTGCCGAGGACGAACGGACCGGCCTCGAGCAGCTGCAGCTTGGCGTGCGCGCCGCCGTCGGTGAAATAGCCGATGGTGCGAAGCTCGATGCCGGCGTCGAGCCCGAAGTTGCGGATGCGCAGCGCTCCGACCGTTAGTCGCAATGTGGCGAAGGGCACGTAACCGACGATCACATCGGCGGTGAAGCGTCCCGGACGGAGCGTGGTGGCGGCGAACGACGTCTCCGACTTGTGCAGCCGCGCCATGTCCTGCGCCGTCGGACCGGTGTGCATCGGCGTCAAATCCGCGGCGAGGATTTTTTGCTCGCCGCCATCGAGGTGAATCGCCTGGCGGGCCTCGACGTAGCCGGGCTGCTTGACCTCGACCATATGGTCGCCGGCCGGAATCGAATCCAGCACCACCGGCGTCTTGCCGACCACCACGCCGTCGACAAGCACCATCGCGCCCGCGACATTGCCGATGATCTTGATCGATCCGGCCGACGACAGCTCGACGGACAAGACGGTCGGCTGCAGGGGATCGAGATCGACCTCGCGCTTGTACTCTTGATAGCCCGGCTTGCGCACGACCACGAAGTGGCGCCCGGGCGGCAGGTCCGGCCGGTCGAACGGCGCGCGTCCGGCTGATGCACCGTCGATGAAGATCTCGGCGTCCGGCACGGGCGTGACAATGCGCAACCGCGCGGTTGCAGCTCGCTCGACCGCCGCGGTCAGCTCGGTACGCGCCACCCGCACTTCGCCGGCCACAACGGTCACGTCGACCGGCTGCGGGGCAAACCCCTTGGCGCGCACCTCGACCAGATGCTGCCCGGGCTGAAGGCCGCTGATCTCCACATTGACCGCGCCCTTGTCCTCGCCGTCGATGAAGACGCGCGCTCCGGGAGTGGCGGAGACAATGCGCAACGATCCGCCGGCCGGCGCCTGGTTGAGCTGCGCCATCACCTTTTGCTGCTGCCCGCCGACCACGGTGACAATCTGCCGGAACGGCGGCAGCGGATCTTTGCGCACCTCGACGGTGTGCGAGCCCTCGGGAATGTCGGCCAAGAGGGCCGGCGTGGCGTCCTTGCGCTGGCCGTCGAGCATGACGTCGGCGCCCGGTACGTCGGAGGTGACCAGGATCGAGCCCTTCTTGATGTCGGGCAAAAGCTCGATCAGCAGCGAGCGCGTCTCACCCTCGTGAACCTCGGCGCTGTCGCGAAAGTTGATAAAGCCGGGCTTTTTGACCTCGATGACGTGGGTGCCGGGCGGGACCTCGATGCGACCGGGCACCGCTCCGACTGCGGCTCCGTCGACGAAGAGCTGCCCGCCAGACGCCGTGTCGTTGGCCGCCGAGCCGCGCACATCGAGTACTGCAGGGCGCGCCTGGCGCTCGAGGTTGAACAGAAAGCCCTGGCTGCGCGTCACCGCGATCGGCCGCTGCACGGGCGCAAAGCCGGGCAGCTCCAGGATGACCGTGTAGGTGCCCTTGGGCAGCCTGAGCGTGGTCGGCGTGTAGCCCTCGATGCCGTAGTCTTTGGAGTCGATGTAGATCGCGGCTTGCTGCGGCCCCGAGTCGATCTTGACGCGCAGCTTGTGGCCCGGCCGATCCGGCTTGGGGCGAGGCGCCGATGGTGGCGCCGCCGAAGCCGGCGCGCCGAAGCCAACCTGCGTCGGCGGGGGCAGCGTGGTGGTCGTCTGTGCGTAGGCCGGCAGCGACCCTGCGGTCAGACCCAGGGAGACGAGGAGAGGGAGCG